>CAXTDG010000836.1:851-2005 GCA_964242675.1 uncultured Chitinophagaceae bacterium | reverse complement strand
CCAACTGCCCCCGACCCTAACTCATGGATGCTGGCTTGCATAGGCAACGGCGTGAACCGGCCTTTTAACGCCAACGATATAACGGCTTTGAATCACCTGTATTGATATATGATTGATAGTACCTGTTGCTGATACATGTTTTACAAAAATCTCCCTGCTAAAATGCCGGGAGATTTTTTTATGCAGGATATTAGGTGATGAAAGAATAATGTATACTATTCCGGTAATTTTGAAACCAGACGTATAAAATCTATCGTCATTATATGATTGCAATTCCTCGCACCAGGCTGTTGCTGCTACTGATTGTGTTTGTATCTGCCGGCACACTGGCTCAACCCACACAGCCGCAGCCAGTGGCTTACAACCAAAAACTACACTCTGCTACTCTTTTATTCATGGAAAATAAAGGCCAGGTAGCCGATGATAAAGGCAACCTGCAGCCCCACATTTTATTTACGGCTAATAGTGGTGGAGCAAAATTATATTTAACAGCCAACAGTATTCATTATCAATTCACTAAAACCGAATATCCCGAAGGATACAATCCGTTTTCTAAAGAACCTGCAAAAAATCCAGCGAAAGAAGTGGTATTGAGAAAACAAATTAAAACCAGTACGCATCGCTTTACGGTAGAATTACAAGGTACTAATCAGCATCCAACGGTTGTAAAGGAAAAGCAAAGCAGCTATTTTGAAAACTATTATTTAGCCCAATGCCCCAATGGTATTACAGGTGTGCATGGCTATGAGAAAATCATCTATAAAAATGTATATCCTAAAATTGATTGGGTAATTTATAGCAAAGGTGGTTTTATGGAGTACGATTTTTTAGTACATCCGGGTGGTGATGTTGGTGCCATTAAATTAAAAATAAAAGGTGCGGATAGTGTAAGTATTAATGAAGTTGGAGAGTTAATGATGAAAACAAGTTTGGGAGAAGTAAGGGAAAAAGCACCTGTGAGTTATGCGGATGGCAGTATCGTTCCCTCTCATTTCAAACAAAATAACGATGGTACCATTGGGTTTGATGTGCAATCAAAACCAGGAAGAGAATTAAGGATTGATCCATCAATTATTTGGAGTACGTATTATGGAGGTAATAGTCACGAAGGGGGATGTTATACTGCTATTGATGGTAGTGGCAACGTGTACCTC
>CAXTDG010000836.1:0-841 GCA_964242675.1 uncultured Chitinophagaceae bacterium | reverse complement strand
CTTACCTGGACTACTTCCGGCTTAGCATCCGGTGGCTTTCAAAATACTTATGGCGGAGGGTTTAGTGATGTGTTTTTAGTTAAGTTCAATAGTGCCGGTACCAGAATGTGGTCAACATATTATGGCGGTAATGATGAAGATTATCCGTCAGCATTTACAACTGATTTGTCTGGGAATGTGTACTTGCCAGGCGGCACAAAATCAAGTGGGGGTATTGCATCCGGCGGGTTCCAAAATGCCTATGCCGGAGGTGGTGGAGATGCTTTTTTAGTAAAGTTTAATGGTAATGGCAGCAGGATTTGGGCTACTTATTTTGGTGGCGACGGCTCAGATAATGCTAGTTGCTGTGCTGTTGATGTAAGCGGAAATATTTATCTGGCAGGTGGTACTGCTTCTGCTGCCGGAATTGCCAGTGGTGGTTTTCAAAATGTATATGCCGGCGGTGGTGGTGATGCCTTTTTGTTGAAATTAAATAGCGCCGGTAGCCGTTTGTGGAGCACTTATTATGGCGGTGCAAGCGGCGACGGTGGCGCCTTCTGCGCAGTTGATGCTAACAGCAATGTATATCTATCAGGAAACACCTATTCGGCTACTGGTATAGCTTCAGGAGGTTTTCAAAATACATTTGCCGGTGCTGGCGGCCTCGGTGATGCTATGTTAATTAAATTCAATAGCAGTGGCAACCGCCTCTGGGCTACCTATTACGGAGGAACTGGTACAGAAACAGGGTCATGCTGTTGTATTGACATTATTGTCAATACAACAGCAAGACCCTGTTTCTGTACGAGTTCCTCCGTAATAGGTAGCCCAGAGGCGAGTGCCACTGCGATTGAAATGAATT
>CAXTDG010000835.1:0-2006 GCA_964242675.1 uncultured Chitinophagaceae bacterium | reverse complement strand
GTTATGGCCGCAGCGGCAAATTCTATTCGCATGATTACAGCGGCATAGATGCAGATATTTATACCATGGCAAAAGGGATGGGCAACGGCTTCCCGGTAGCAGGCATTAGCATTGCGCCGCATATACCAGCCAAACACGGGATGCTGGGCACTACGTTTGGCGGCAACCCATTGGCTTGTGCCGCAGCATTGGCAGTGCTGGAGGTAATGCAACAGGAAAACCTGATGCAGAACGCAACGGATGTGGGTAATTACCTGATGAATAAACTACAGAGAATACCAGCACTGCAAAACGTTCGTGGCTGCGGATTGATGATTGGCTTTGATGTACCGGAGCAGCACAAAGATTTGAAAAAGAACCTGCTTTGGAAGCATCATATTTTTACCGGCGAGGCCAAACCAAACGTTATCCGGTTACTGCCATCATTAGCCGTTACCCAAAAAGAAGCAGACATTTTTTTAGAAGCGGTTCATGAAGAAATAAAGTAGACTACTATGAGAAATTTTGTTTCGGTAAATGATGTTGCCGACATCAACGCATTGGTAAAAAAAGCGTTGGATTGTAAAGCAAATCCTTTTGCTGCCCAGCAATCAGGGAGGCAAAAACGCATTGGTTTACTGTTTCTGAATCCATCGCTGCGTACCCGGCTTAGTACACAGATAGCGGCGCAAAACCTGGGTATGGATGCCATTGTGTTTAACGTGGATAAGGAAGGCTGGGCACTGGAGTTTGAGGAGGAAGCCATTATGAGCGGTAACACGGTAGAGCATGTAAAAGATGCAGCACCCGTGTTGGGAAAATATTTCGATATGCTGGCCTTACGCACTTTCCCCTCCCTTAAAAATAAAGAAGATGACTACAGCGAATTATACATCAACCAATTCATCAAATATGCCGGTGTACCGATCGTTAGCCTCGAAAGTGCTACCCTTCATCCATTGCAATCATTAACGGATATTATAACGATCATTGAAAATGAACACTCAAAGATTAAAGCACATGCTGACGAGTCAATAGCCCATCCTTTGGAGGGATTGGGGAGGCGGCCCAAAATTGTGCTTACTTGGGCACCCCATGTAAAGCCATTGCCACAATGTGTAGCCAATAGTTTTGCGCAATGGGTAAATGCCTGGGGCGGTGCTGAATTTATAATCACCCATCCGGAAGATTATGAATTGGATGAACGCTACACCAACGGTGCAACCATTATGCACAACCAGGATGAGGCATTGAAAAACGCCGACTATGTATATGTAAAAAACTGGAGCACATATAAAGATTATGGCAAAATTTACTGCAATGATCCCGGCTGGATGCTGACGGGGGAAAAACTAAAGCAAACGAACAATGCCAAAATAATGCACTGCCTGCCTGTTCGGCGCAACGTAGAGTTAAGCGATGAAGTACTGGATTCTCAAAATTCAATTATTACCGTACAGGCATCGAACCGGGTATGGGCAGCACAGGCAGTGCTGAGTGAGATTTTGGTTCAAACAAAATAAATATCTTTATTATAAAAGTGGAAGCATGGCAATTATAAATGGTATTTATGAAAATGGCGCAATCCGATTGTTAGAAGAAGTGCCGTTGAGGGAAAAGCAGCAACTTCTAACCACATTAGTTGATGTTACAAGCGATATCGAAGCAGATAACATCCGGAATGCTACGCTTGTTCAACCAGATTCTTTTCAGGAATAGCTTACCGATAAAAGAGAAGACCTTTATCAGGACTATTTAAATACTGATAAATGATCACTGGTGATATTCAAACATTGATTTTAAAATCTAAATAGTTTCATCCCCTGTTGGTTGCCCCTAACCCCTACAGGGGAATTTTAATTAACCCTTACAATTAAATGATAAATCTTGCTAATTAATTTTGGTTGACATTGCTCATTCGTTTTTAGAAAATTTTCTTTATGCAGTATAATATGCACTATGGTGCAAGCCACTACATTTTTAAGTTAGCAGAAACACTTCGTGAAAATATGACTTCTGCTGAGACC
>CAXTDG010000834.1:0-2008 GCA_964242675.1 uncultured Chitinophagaceae bacterium | reverse complement strand
CACATCAATTGAGTGATGAGGAAGTAAAGCAATACACGATGAAAAATGTATTAGGCGGATGGATGCCGGAACAAGACAAATAGCTGGCAGCACTAGTCGTTTCTATAAATGGGATACCTACATTTACCCACATGATACAACCCGACGAACTACGCAAAGGAAATCTGCTGAACTGGAATTTGAAACTGTCGCATCCTGAAACGACCCTGCCGGATGAAGTAGTAGAAGTGCTAGCTGTGCAGGATGATAGAATTGCTTACATGTATCCCAACCTCGAAAACCGGGTAGAGCCTTTTGAAGATGATAAAGCGGAGTTGAGTGAAAAAAAAATTTCATTTGAAGAACTTGAATTCATTCCAATAACACAAGAATGGCTGGCAAAAGCAGGGGTGGAAATAAATGGTTCAAAAGCTTCCATTCAGTCGTTCGACTTTCAATGGAACGGTGAAAAATTAGAGGGAGAAGAAGGCAGCATTAGCATTCCTGCAAAGCCGCTACAGTATATGCATCAGCTTCAAAATTATTACCAGGATGCAACTGGGTTACGCTTAGATATTAATTTCAACTGGAAGTAAAAATGATACGATTTACGATACTTAGTCTTATCTGTTTATTGTTCTGTGCATATTCTTTTGCCCAGGGGCAAGATCCGAAATATCCACCTGTGTTGGTTGTATCTCAGGATGGTACAGGCAATTACAAAACCATACAGGAGGCAGTCAATTCTGTACGGGATTTAGGCCAGCAGCGGGTCAGGATTTATGTAAGAAAAGGTGTCTATCATGAGAAGCTGATTGTGCCCTCATGGAAGACTGCTATTTCCATTATTGGCGATAGCACCGGCACCACCACAATTACTAATGCCGACTATTCCGGCAAGGCTGTGCCTGCGGGAAAGGACATGTTTGGCCTGGCAAAATTCAGCACCTATACTTCCTATACCGTCTTGGTGTTAGGAAATGATTTTATAGCCGAAAATCTGACTATTGAAAATACCAGTGGCAGGGTGGGGCAGGCCGTAGCACTGCATGTAGAAGGCGACCGCTGCATCTTTACAAACTGCCGGATTCTAGGTAATCAGGATACGCTTTATGCCACCACCGAAAGCAGCCGCCAGTATTATGAAAACTGCTATATAGAAGGCACTACCGATTTCATTTTTGGCGAAGCTACTTGTGTGTTTCAAAGCTGTACCATAAAGGCACTGATGGATTCTTACATCACTGCTGCCGCCACTAAACCGGGTCATAATTTTGGCTTTGTATTTTTCGATTGCAAGTTGATTGCTGATACAAACGTTCATAGAGAATTTCTGGGTCGCCCTTGGCGGCCATACGCTAAAACGGTTTTTATCCGTACCGATATGGGCTCTCACATTATACCTGAAGGTTGGAACCCTTGGAAAGGCGATCTGATGTTTCCTGATAAAGAAAAGACAGCTTATTACGCTGAGTTTGGTAGCACAGGCGTAGGCGGCAATATCAGTAAAAGGGTTAGCTGGAGCCATCAACTGAGCAGCAAAGAGGCAAAGAACTATACGTTGAAAAACATTTTTGCCGGAAGCAATAGCTGGGTGCCTATGCTATAAAAAGTGTTTCCATTTTTAGAAGTCGCCCCGGCTTATGTCTCACATACCGGAATTAGGGTGATGAAATTTTTCCGGATCATTAAAATCTCTAAATGAAAATTGCATTTTCTGCTTTTTGTACGGCTACACTTTCATTTGCTTTTGCCCAGCAAAAACCTATTGCAAAAACACCTGCACCTACACCGTATGTTTCCAAAGTATGGGTGGCCGATCAGGGCAATGGCACTTACAAAAATCCAGTGCTAAATGCCGATTATAGTGATCCCGATGCCATTCGGGTAGGCGATGATTTTTACCTCGTTTCCTCTTCATTTGAAGATATTCCTGGCTTGCCTATTTTACATTCCAAAGACCTGGTGAACTGGACAATTATTAGCCATGCTTTACTAAAGCAACCACCGTATGACGTGTATGCCAAAA
>CAXTDG010000833.1:0-2008 GCA_964242675.1 uncultured Chitinophagaceae bacterium | reverse complement strand
TATTTTAAATTCCTGAACATAGGTAAACTTCTTTTATCACAGATCTCGAAGGTATAATCGAAGCTATTTTTCTCGTCTTTCTGCAACTCTTTCCTGGAGCTAAGTTGCCATTCTTCAGGACTAATCTCAGGGAAAAAAGCATCACCGTCTACTTCGGTATGTACCCTTGTAATGTATAGCCGGTCAGCTATTGACCAAGCTTGCTTAAAAATTTCGCTGCCGCCGATGATGAAGATTTCTTTTGTTTGCAATTCGGCTGCTTTGGCCAGAGCTTCTTCCAGACTTTTTACAACCGTAATATTTTCAGCAGTGTAACCTTCCTGTCGAGTGATGATAATATTAGTTCGGCCTTGTAATGCTTTGGGAAATGACTCAAAGGTTTTACGCCCCATAATAACCGGCAATGCCCAGGTAGTATTCTTGAAATACTTTAAATCGGCAGGTAACGACCATGGAAGTTGGTTGTCTTTACCAATAACATTATTAGTAGAAACAGCGGCTATGAAACTGAGCATAACTATTTGAAGAACTGTTTAAAGTTCAAAGTTTAAGGTTTAAAGTTCTGATATTATGAAGGGAATGTCTGAATTACCGGTTTAAAAAATATTCTTTGAATTGCTTTATTTCTTTCTGTTCTATCTCTACATATTTGGCAAATAGCTTATCACCAACGTGGTGCTGTAGAGCAGAAATGCCAACATCTATTAGGCGTAAACCTTGTGGCGTAAGCAACAAATTATCAAAGTATAATCCATCCAAACCGGAAGGTCGGCGAATATCCCGATGCACAAATCCAGCATGATGCAAAGCGGTTAATTCATCTTTAAAAACATCAAACCACAATTCACGTTTTTCAATTTCATAAGCCCTGAAATCAATTGGGTAAATACGTTCCATCACCAGCGTTTCTGCCTGTAACTCTTCGTTGTAATCCAGCCGAATGAATTTGCAAACCAGCCCATTTACAGCATTGGCAAACTTCATCTTCTCAGCTTCGGAACCAATATCGCTACGGGTATCGCCGGTGTACAATTTTGCAGCCTCCATATCTGAAAGTGCAATTACTGCATTGTTAGCACCTGCCGAAAGCTGCCGCGGATATTTCAAATTGAAAACTGTTTAAAGTTCAAGTATAAGGTTTAAAATTCTGAAAATTGAAGTGGTAATATTATTTGCCAAACAGATCGAATATCAAGCTGCTATTCACCTTTCACTACTACACCGCCACTTTCGCTTTTATGCCCGGATGGCTCTGGTAATTTTCCAGCATAAAGTCTTCGTACTGAAAATCGAAAATGTTTTTTACTTCCGGTTTCAGCTTCATGGTGGGCAGTGGAAATGGCGTACGACTCAGTTGCAGTTCAGCCTGCTCAAAATGGTTGTTGTACAGGTGCACATCGCCAAACGTATGTACAAAATCACCAAGTCCTAAATCGCAAACCTGGGCAATCATCATGGTGAGTAATGCATAAGATGCAATGTTAAAAGGAACACCCAAAAACACGTCGGCGCTACGCTGGTATAGCTGGCAGCTCAACTTTCCATCGGCCACGTAAAACTGAAATAAAGCATGGCAAGGCATCAGCGCCATTTCAGGCAGGTTGGCCACATTCCAGGCACTTACAATCAGGCGGCGACTATCGGGGTTGCGTTTTATCTCGTTCACCAGCCAGCTAATCTGGTCAATGGTTTTGCCATTAGCACCTTGCCAGCTACGCCACTGCTTGCCATATACCGGGCCCAGTTCGCCCTGTTCATCAGCCCATTCATCCCAGATACTTACATTGTGTTCTTTCAGCCAAGCTATGTTGGTTTCCCCTCTCAGGAACCACAGCAATTCGTAAATAATAGATTTCAGGTGAACTTTCTTTGTAGTAACCAGCGGGAAACCTTCGCTTAAATCAAAGCGAATCTGGCGGCCAAACAGGCTACGTGTACCGGTACCGGTGCGGTCACTTTTATCGGTGCCGTTTTCTAAAATGTCTTTCAGCAAATGCAGGTATTGCTC
>CAXTDG010000832.1:255-2009 GCA_964242675.1 uncultured Chitinophagaceae bacterium | reverse complement strand
ATACGGCTCTTATGCCTCTAATCGTGCATTACTTATCACCACTAAAAAATGAAGAGTTGCAAGACCCGAGATCAGGGTATCCAATACCTACACCATTGAGCAGTCTTCTTTCTTCCCTAAGCTGCAACAGCAATTTGGTGCAGGTTCAGCAGCAAATTATCCTACTTATCTTCCTTACGAAAACCAGCAGTATGGCCCTGCATTTGACGGTTCCTTGCGTCCTGTAGGGCAGCCACTAGCTGATGGAAGCATTCAGATGTTGCCGTATTCTCCGGTAAACGGAAAAAATAGTTTCTGGCAACTTGGCGCAACCAACCAGACAGATTTTTCTTTGCGAAGCGGCGATGATAAAGGGTCCGTTTTCCTATCGGGACAATACATTGATGGTGTAGGAACCACTCCAAAAGATAAGTATAATAAAACAACAGTACGGCTCAACGGTAGCAGAAACTTTACAAAAAACCTTGCGCTCAACTTTCAGACTGCCTATACACAAAACCGGTACAACATTACCAACCAAACCTCAACTATTTACGGCAACCTGATGCAAACACCAGCCAACATCCAGATAACAAAGTATCAGGATTGGCAGAATGACCCTTATGCAAGCCCGAACGGATATTACAATCCATTCTACCAAAATCCGTACTTCCTGTTAGACAACAATCGTCAATATACCAGAAACGATTACCTTACAGCAAGCGGCGATCTTAAATATGCCCCTGCTAGCTGGATAGATTTTACCTATCGTTTCGGAATCACTACCCGGAATAATGATGTAAAGAACACGGCTGACAAATTTACTTTTTCAGAATTTGCTAGAGCTACTACTGCAGGCAGCTATAAAAAAACAGATATTACAGGAAGTGTTTCAGAAGCTACTTTCTATTCTACCCGCCTTACCTCAGAATTTCAGGCAGCAATAAGAAAAACAATCAATGATTTTAATATTCGCTTTACAGCCGGAGCTAGTACCAGGCAGGATCAAAGCAAAAGCTTATCATCGTCTATTACGGGTTTAGTAGTACCTGGCTTGTTCAATCTTTCTAACACCTTAACAACACCCACAGCCACCCAGGCTGAATACAAAGCACGCCAGATAGGTGTATACGGAGACCTGAATATCGGCTATAAGAGGTGGGTGAATCTACATGCTACGGGTCGTAATGACTGGGTTTCTATATTAAGCCCCGAAAATCGTTCCTTCTTTTACCCAGCAGTAGATGTAGCTATATCTCCAATGGAAATTTTTCCATTCCTAAATGATTTTAAAGGTCTCAGCTCTCTTAAGTTAAGAGGCGGCTGGTCTAAAGTAGGACAGGTGAATTTAGGGAACAGCACAAATTTTGGAGCTTATATGCTCGACCCTACCTTTAGCCAGGCTTATGGCTACCCTTACCCCAACGGAGGAGGTTTTACACTTAACAATACAATTGTATCAAACAACCTAAAGCCGGAAATAACCAAGGGCTGGGAAGCCGGTATCGATGCCAATTTCTTACAAAACCGTATTACAACCTCTGTAACCTGGTATAGCACCCGCACTTCCGACCAAACGGTTTCTACCGGCGTATCTAATGCTACGGGGTTTGCTTCTTACCTGTTGAATGCTGCCCTTACCAACAGTAAAGGAATAGAAGCAACAGCGAGCATTATTCCAATAAAAAGTAGAAACTGGAACCTCCAGTTAGGAGTCAATTATACTTATGTAATTGAGAATAATGTACTCGCTATTACTGCAGATGTTTCAAGCC
>CAXTDG010000832.1:0-245 GCA_964242675.1 uncultured Chitinophagaceae bacterium | reverse complement strand
GAAGCAGCTCATATGCAATTGTGGGGCAGCCTTTCCCTGTCATTTTTGCCACCGGTTATAAAAGAGATTCTGTTGGGCGTGTCATCGTTGACCCTATAACGGGGTATCCACTTAGGAACGACGTAAATAAAGTGTTGGGAAGTGCAGTACCTATACATACACTAGGCCTCAACTTCGACCTTGGTTACAAAGGTTTTCGCTTAACCGCACAGGCGGAGTATCGGGGAGGTTATGTAACCTATATG
>CAXTDG010000831.1:0-2010 GCA_964242675.1 uncultured Chitinophagaceae bacterium | reverse complement strand
CTGCAGAAGCATTTGCTGGCTGAAGATATCTGCATGATGTTTATACTGGTGGAGTTGCCCAACGATAAACAGATGGCTTACCAGCACAAACGCAAGAAGGATTTTGTAACGCATAAAGGCGTAAACAAACTCTTTGGTACAAAAAAGATAGCCGAGCATTTCGGGCTAAAGATGGAAGCTTCTGTTGGCGCTGGTGATACCGATATGGATTCGTTTTTAAATGGTGTTGCATTGCCTGTACACGTTAGCAATCCTAACCTGAATTTTCAAAGCGAAGCCACACCGGTAAAGGTTGAAAACCCAGCCGCATTGGGCGATCTTCTTTTCTATTTGGCGTCCCTGCAAAAGGAAGTAGTTGAGTAAAATGCATTGCAGATTTTAAAGAGATAATCTAACTTTCGGCTATGGAAAATCCTGACAAACTACAGCGTATTGTAGAAGCCCGCATGAAGCTGAAAGCTCGTTTTGAAGACAAAATGCAGCAAACACCTTCTGTGTCAGACGAAAAACCAAGGGGGAAAGGCGAGCCTAACCGACATGGTATGCCTTCTATTCCCATTGGCCAAACGGTTACCGTAAAATGGCCGGTTTTGGATTTGGGCCAACAGCCACATATTTCTTTAAAAGACTGGCGGCTTAAAATAAACGGTACGGTAGAAAACCCGGTAGAACTTACCTGGGACGATTTTATGGCGTTGCCCCAAACAGAGGACACTTCCGATTTCCACTGCGTAACCACCTGGAGCAAACTAAATATGAATTGGAAAGGCGTTCGCCTGCTGGATTTAGCGGCATTGGTGCAGCCGGTTGAAAAAGCAACGCATATTATGTGTTATGGCTACGATAACTACACCACTAATTTATCGCTGGAAGAAGCTATTAAACCAGATGTGCTGCTAGTGCATACCGTAGAAGGCAAGCCGCTAACGGAAGAACATGGCGGCCCGGTGCGGATGATTACGCCACAACTCTACGCCTGGAAGGGTTCGAAATGGATCAATCGAATTGAATTTATGGCCAGCAACCGATTAGGGTTTTGGGAAAAGAATGGCTATTCTAACACAGCCTATCCCTGGCGGAATGATCGGTATAGTTGAAAAGATACAAGCAATTAGCAAACGGCAATTGGCAACAAGGAAGTAGCAACACCACCATTATACTACTCCGCTGCTCATTGCCTTTTTTTTGCATATTGCTCATCTCCTATTACTAATTGCATTTTCTTTCATTTCCGGCACAAATATTTCCACTTTTCAACGCCACCCCTATCTTTAAACACTTTAATACCTGGAATGCTTATGGACGAACGCCACTGGAGCGAAACCTATACCCTGCCTACTGAAGCGTATGACGAAATGCGGAATGCCGATAGTTTTCGTCCGCCATACGAGTTGCTGAAAAATTATCTGCACCGTTTTAGTACGGCCGATTTTCAGGAAAAAGAAGAACTGGCCAACGATTTATTCTTAAGTCAGGGCATCACTTTTACTGTGTACAAAGACAGCCAAGGCATTGAACGCATTTTTCCCTTCGATATCCTCCCTCGCATCATCACTGCCGCCGAATGGAGCCATATCGAAAATGGTATTAAGCAGCGGTTGAAGGCGCTAAATATGTTCCTGAACGATGTATACCACGATCAGGAAATTATTAAAGAAGGTATCGTTCCGGCTAGTTTGGTAGTATCCTGTCCACACTTCAACCGGGAGGTGTATGGCATAGATGTGCCGCATAATATTTATGTACACATTAGTGGTATTGATCTTATTCGGGGTGCTGATGGCGATTTTTATGTACTGGAAGACAACCTGCGTACTCCAAGCGGCGTAAGCTATATGCTCGAAAACAGGGAAGTTACTAAACGCATTTTTCCCGAGCTTTTGACGAATAACCAGGTTCGGGGCGTGATGGATTATCCCATTATTCTGCACAAAATTTTGCTGAGCCTGGCTCCCCGACAAATCAGCAATCCCACGGTGGTGTTGCTTACACCGGGTATTTATAATAGTG
>CAXTDG010000830.1:0-2011 GCA_964242675.1 uncultured Chitinophagaceae bacterium | reverse complement strand
AAGCCCTGCTCATAATATTGTTCCAGGGCATAAGCATAGTTGTGTTGGGCGCCTACAAAATCGTCGGCAGCATCGCCAGCACCTTTGTGCTGGTCGGAGAAGATAATAAATTTTCCGGCAGTTAAATCGAAAGGAATCATGAGGCCGCTGCGGCTGTTAAGGAGGGAAGTTTGGCCATCTTTGTTTTGCTGTATGGTGTCGAATAACTCAGTAAGGGAGCTATGAACTTTTTCAGGTATGGGTCTGCTGCTGAATTTATCAGCGGCCCAGGTGCAAAAGCGGCGCAACAGTTTTTTCACTGGCTAAATGTAGGGAAGGATAGTTGTCCTTTGTCAGGAGGAAGAAGTGTGTGGATAGTTTATGAATGACGTGTTTTGGAAGCGCCAGGGATAGAAGGCAGTAGCCCACAGGCGGCGGATGAATGGTGGATGAAATAAAATGTGTTGCCACGCCGCCGAGGACTACAGCCGGATAGCCCGGCCCGCAGGGGGTGCCCAAGTAGTTCTCTGCCTTTGTAGCTATTTTCACCAATTGGTCTGTTCGCCATGGCGGTACCGACCAATATAAAGAAGCAGCCACTTTTTGGGTGGCTACTTCTTTATGAAATGAGAGATTTATTTAGTCAGCTTTTAGTGCTTTGTCGATGCTAAAGATCAGGCTGGCACGGTGGGCTTTGGTTTGCTCATTAGGCGAAACGGAAGTAGCCAATTGAGTTCTTATTTTGCGCAAAGCAGCCAATGCCGCAGCTTTCGATGGATTATCATAACCACTTGGTGCATTTACAATAGCAGCCAATCCTTTTACATACATGCCTTGTAAATTCTGGCGATACAGGTTTACGTTGGTACGGATGTCGGCATCAAAAATGGCTTTATTCAAATCCACCATCACATCGGCCACGCTGTACGTATTTCCATACAAACTGCTGCTGCTGATACGTTCCATTGTAGTAGGATGTAATAGTTCTGCTAACAGTCCGCTTTGAATACCCATAAAAATATGCTGTGGTTTGATGTCTTCCGGATTGCCACCAAAATTGTAGCCCCGGCGTTGCATTTGCAAGTAAGGAAACAGGGAAGAATCAGCATCAAAAGCATTGGGTGCAAAAGCATATTTGCTCATTACTTCCATTGCCTTTTTCTGGTATGCCACTGGTACTGGTGTAAATGGCTTATTGGTGGTTTCCTGCCCCACAAAACTGCGGTCAACATATACACCACCAATATAGCGGCTTACAGCATTTAACTGTTGGTTGCGCTGAGCCCCCAGTGTACCCCAGCGTCCACGTAGTTCCGCATAGCTCTGGTCTGTTTTTGCAAAACGGGTTTTCAGCTTTGGCATCATCGTGTTTACCAGCTTCAGGCGGTCTTCAGCATAAGCAACGGCATCGCTGCTCATGTCGTTAATCATCACCCGTGGGTCAATACCATTGCCGGGGCTCCGCATATCATCTGCATCATTGCCAAAAGCCAGTTGCGGATTGGTACTGCGTTTCAAAATACCTTTTAATCCACCTGCTTCGTCAGCTACGCCAAAGGGACGATAACCATATTCAATAGCCCATAAATCGTAAGGGCCAGGCTTAGTAGTATAGTAATCGCCCTGTTTACTGCGGTTGCTACTTACGTTAATGGCCGGGTAATCCATCACCGAACCTTGCAGGCCAATTTTGTGGGTTAGCGTAGTATCGTTCAACTGGTCGGGACGCAACATTTGCGTGGCCTTCATGTTGTGGTTGAGGCCCAGGGTATGGCCCATTTCGTGTAATACTAAGTAGTACAAAAACTGCTTGTGTAATTCAGAAACAGCGGCTGCTTTTGCATCCGGCGTAGGATAATCGTCCAATGCTTCTATAGCTGCTAAACCAGTAGCATATTGCGTTTGCATTTCTTTAGCCATAGTGCAGGTAGCCAGGTGGCGGCTATCAAAATGGAACTGTGGTGTCTCTGCTTTTTCTTTTCCAATTTCTTCCCATGGCATCTTTATGGCTGCCGCATTTCCTCCATTGAAC
>CAXTDG010000829.1:0-2011 GCA_964242675.1 uncultured Chitinophagaceae bacterium | reverse complement strand
GCTCGTATTCACTTGTTTCAAAACCCCAGGGGTCTTCATTAGCACCATATACATCGTTGAAGTAGGACTCAGATAAAGTATCGTTTGACTTAGGCATAATTCGTTTTTTAAATTCTAAAAAATGGATGCAGCTATCCTCCTACTATTTCTGCAAACAATTCATATTTACCACTAAAATGTGCCAGCACTTCCGGTGATAATATGAATCCATCGGGATCATCATTTATCAGCCGGGTAGTTTGTGAGGTGTGGGCCAGAATGGCTTTTTGTTTCAAATCTGCAACTGCTGCAATATCTACCTTCCACAGCCGCACTTCGTCCTGCTTCGGAAATTCGTCTGCTTCTCCCCTTTCCCATAGCCAGATCAGGTACTCCAGCCGCCGGATTGATTGGTTAAAATTTGAAATGGCTGCCTGTACTATTTGCCAGGTAGCCCGGTGGTCTTTATGCGGATCTCGCCGCCAGGGTACTAAAATTATTTTGGGCCGTATTCCTTCCAGCAGTTGTTGAAAAACGGTTACTGCATCTTCAAAACCCTCACTTGCGGCATTCGGCACTTGCGAATCCTGCAACCGCATAAAATGCACAGCACCATCTTCTACACCTAATATTTTTAAGGCAGCCAATGCTTCTGCTTCTCTCAAAGCCACCAATTTTTCTTTGGGATATCGCTTTGAATTAGGGTGAGACATACTGCCATCACTTACAAATACTACTTCTATAGGTACACCTGCCTGCCGCAATAATGCAATTGTTCCACCGCTGCCAAGTGATTCATCGTCCTGATGTGGAGCTATTATCAATGTTTTGCCCCAATTGGTAGTAGTCAATTCTTTTGCCCAACTATACAACTCAACCGCATTATTTCCAGAGTCCATCGATTTCATTTTGGGTGAAGGCGTAATCAGCAATACCAGTCAGCGAAGCATCTGGCGCAGGTTGGCGCAAATAAAGTGTCAGATCCCGGTGGATGCGTTCTATTGGGCCAGGCTGTAGCAGACCACGGGCACCAACACAGCGTTCGGCCAATTGCATAGTACGCAGGCAAATTTCTTCAATAGCAGTACGGGTCATGTTGGCATAAGCTACCACCTTATCTGCTGTACCAGGTTGAGGACTCCATTCGTCGGCTTTTTGCCCGGCAGCTTGCAGCCACTGTTCAGCACTTTCTATTAATAAGGCTATTTCTGATAATCTTGCTTTTTGGAAAGGATCACTGGTGCGGCCTAAAGATTTTAAGTAAGCAAATGTTTCTTTAAAAATAGCTTTGGCGCCCCCGGCCTGCACCGCTGCAAAGCGAATGGCCCCGCCACTAAAATAAGGTTGTCTGTAGTAAGCATCCGGCTCTCCTAGTAAGTCTTTTTCCTGTAAAATAATGCCCGTAAAATTGAGCCGATAGCTTGCAGAAGCCCGCATACCTAGTGGTCGCCAGAAACTTTTGTCAATTGGTATTTCCACTACTTCCTCTACGGGGATGATGCACATCTGCCAGCCTTTTTTATTAGGCGAAATCAATTCACCCGTAATCAAAGGCCGTTGTACCAGCCCGGCTCCGGAACAGAAGGTTTTGCAACCTTCCAACCGATACTCCCCATTACCAATATCATGAATTTTGATGCCTTCTCCATCTTGCGTATTCCAAACGCCAAAGGGTTTTCCTTGCCGTACAGCGTCGTACCAGGTTTCTTTTTGTAATGCATTTGCATGTAAATTCACCAGTAGCAAGGCATTAATATGGCCTTCGTAAATGCGCCCTACTGCCAGGTTTGCCATACCAGTTTGCAACAATAAATCAAGTAAAGCAGGTGTATTGGCCTGGGCATTATCCAAGGGCTGGCCGGGTAGCGTTACTTGTAGCATTCCTGCCTCTTTCATCCATTCGAAAGCTTCTAAAGGGGCCTGGCCTTCTTTATCAATTAGGGGAGCATTGGCAGCAATTTGCTCAAAAACACGTTGGGGGAAAAGCAATAGGAAGTTCAGATTTCGTTTGGTAAATAAGGAACAGCAGTGG
>CAXTDG010000828.1:0-2015 GCA_964242675.1 uncultured Chitinophagaceae bacterium | reverse complement strand
TTCGCTACCTTCTTCGGCGGGCACGGCGTGGGGCTGCTCCTGTAAGTCGTCGGGTACGTGGCGGGTGTGGTCCCGCAAGTACATGAGGCAATAATTTTTGGCTACCATGTACAGCCAGCTTTTCAAATAAGTGACTTCGTAGCGGGGCAGTTCCTGCAGGGCTTTTAAGAAAATTTGCTGCACACCATCTTTAGCGGCATCTTCATTTTTCAGGTATTTGAAGCATACGCCGAATAGTAGCAGCGTATAGCGCTGTAGCAGGTGGCCCAGCAGCTGCGTTTCTTTCGTTTCGTAAAAGAGTTGCAGCAGCTGCTGATCGGTAAGATGCTGGTAGGCGGAAGGTTTTTGCAAGCCCGACAAGGAATTAAAGGGTGAAGTAAATCATTATTGCTACGCCGAAAAACAGGGAGTGTGTTAATTGTATATAGGATTCAGAAGCAGCACTAAATCCATAAAAGCTACATTCGCTGCCACAAATTTTCTGGATGTTTTTCAATTGCATAGTACCGGTAGCACCGGTTCGCAGCCAGCCTGCACACAAGTCAGAAATGATTTCGCAACTGCTGTTTGGCGAACTGGTGCAGGTGCTGGATACCGCCCCCGGTGGCTGGACGAAAATAAGCGGCTATTACGATGGTTATGAAGGATGGGTTACGGCGTCCCACATCAACGCTATTGGCAATCCGCAACTTGGCACTTACCGTTTGGGTAGCGACTACATAAATACGGTAATGCTGAATGATACGGTGATGCAGGTTCCATTTGGAACCTATATTCCACAGGAGCATTTGGCGCTGAATACTTCCAAACAGGCGTGGGATTTTAGCGAAACAACCATTGCCCCCGCCGAACCGGTACACGTAGAGGAGCTGGTAAACATTGCCAGAATTTACCTGAATACGCCCTACCTATGGGGTGGCAAAACGGTTTGGGGTATAGACTGTAGCGGGCTGGTGCAGCAGGTGTATAAATGGGCAGGCATACAACTGCCACGAGATGCCTGGCAACAGGCAGAAAAAGGGGAGGCACTCCACTTTTTAATGGAAGCCCGGCCCGGCGATGTGGCTTTTTTTGATAATGAGGAAGGCCGCATTACGCATACCGGCATTTTACTAAATGGGCATTCTATTTTACACGCCTCCGGCAAGGTGAGGATAGATTCGATTGACACGGAGGGCATTGTAAACAGTGACACGGGGGCCAGAACGCATCATCTGCGGATAGTGAAAAGGATGTGGTAATTAACGAATATAGGAGGGATATTCTGGTGTATGATTGTTCATTACGTTTCTGACGATATATAATTCCTCATCCGTATCGAAGGTGAAATACCATTTAGTATGCTTGTTGGCTTTGTAAGTGCAGTACCACTTGCCGTGGCGGCTGTTTTTGCAAAGTCGTCGGGTTTGTGTTGGGATACTAAATGCAAATTGCTGAAGCACATCTACATAGTTTTCAGCATTTTCCCAATAAGTAAAATAGCCCTTCTGAACTAATATATTTACAAGTTCAGATAAGCGGGTAACAACCCGTTCTGCAAGTATTACTGACGGCTGTTCCATTCTTCCCAGCTTTTTCTTACATTTTCTTTTACTTTGGAAAAACTGTCTTCAACGGTCATAAACTTTTCGGGGTTCTCTTCTACTTCCTGCTGCAAAAGGCTTTTTTCTATTAGGCCCAAGCCTCTTAATGCTTCCATGGCCTCCGGGTACTTTTTAGCATCTATCACTATTTTTCGGATGTCTCCTTTAGTAGCCCGTTTTGTTTTTCTTCCTGCTATACGTGGCATGGCTTTCTATTTTTGCGGTAAACAATTATATCTTTTTAGGAGATTTACTTCAAAATCACCGTCCCCATACTGCTTGTAATCTCCCGTTCGTATGCTTTCAAATCCTTATGTACATTCATCAGCCGAATCTGCTCTTCCATATCTTTCGATTGGGCTAGTTCGTTCTGATTTTCTACCAGCATCTCCTTTATTTTCCGCAGTTTGAAATAGTTGAGGCTATCGGTTC
>CAXTDG010000827.1:0-2017 GCA_964242675.1 uncultured Chitinophagaceae bacterium | reverse complement strand
ACTGGCGTAGTTGCCCATGGTCTGTTCATCAACCTCACCAGTAAAGTAATTATGGGTAAAGGCGATACGGTAATAACTTTTACAGGTGTTTAAGTAATATTAATAACTACAACAGCCCCGACGATATGCCGGGGCTGTTGCTGTATAATCTTTTCAATTTCTATTAATTAGCCGGTTCCGATTGCTTACGCAAATTTTCGGCAACCATTGTATCAGGCATCAGGTTGGCCATCGCTACCTGCACTTTGTTTTTAAAGCCAGATACCACTTTATCTTTTCCTGCCATCAGGGCATCATAACCATCTTTAGCCACATCAGCCGGGTCGCTTACATTGCTTTTATCCTGTAGCATCTTCATATTTTCATTACCGGCTTTTTTAAAGAAATCGGTATCGGTAGCGCCGGGTTGCAGGGCAGTTACTGTTACATTGGTATCCTTCAATTCGTTGATGATAGCCTCGGTAAACTGTAAAATATAAGCCTTAGTACCACTGTACACAGCTTGTAGTGGGGCGGGCAATTCAGATACTACAGAAGCAAGGTTCAAAATTTTGCCTTCGTTACGAGCCACCATTTCTCTAGTGAATAAAACAGTAAGCGTTGTAAGGGCAATAATGTTGGAGTGAATAATTTTCAACTGATCGTTCAGGTCTGTTTCCCAAAACTTACCATATGTTCCTTGTCCAGCATCGTTTACCAGTACATCTATCTTTATGCCTTTTTCTTTCACTTCATTGTACACTTCTTCTGCTGCGCCATCTACCGCCAGGTCTTTGCCAATAGCAATGGCTTCTATGCCATAGTCTTGTGCAAACTGAGTGGTAGTTTGTTCCAGTTTATCACTTGGGCGGGCTACACATACCAGGTTGTAACCATCCTGGGCAAACAGTTTAGCCAGTTCATGACCAATACCGGTAGTGGTTCCGGTAATAAGTGCAAATTTCTTTTCCATTTCGTTTTTATTTATATGCCCATCGCCTAAAAACTGTGCCATAGACAATACAGCTGCATTAAACAAAACCGGAACTATTATTTTCCAGTTACACTATATCACAAAATTTAGTTCTTGTAAGTGTTGAAAGAAATATGGAGAGGTGTCGACTTGCAACGGTGCCTGTTTATTTCTGATTAATAACCGTTTCAATAATCAGAAAATGAGATTCTGCCAGGCAGTTAATATCAATGGAATCCGTTTCCCAAATCCCTAGGCCATCTTTCGGTTGTAGGACAGTATCACCTACCTGAATACTTCCCGAAATCAGAAAAACAAACAGGCATTTATTCAATGAATTAAAAGAATAGTGAATTGCCTGTCCTTCTTCAAAATAACCCAGCGACAGCTTTGCGTTTTGATTGATCCAGCAATGCTCCTCTCCTTCTTCGCCAGACAAAATGGTTTGCAGTTTATTCTTTCGGGTGGCCTGCGGAAAATGACGCAACTGGTAGCGGGGTGTAATGTTTTGTAGCTTCGGCTCAATCCAGATTTGCAGAAAGTTTACTTCGTCCTCGCCAATGTTATATTCTTCGTGGCGTAGTCCACTACCGGCACTCATTATCTGCACCCCGCCTTCTTCAATAATAGTGCTGTAGCCCAATGAATCTTTGTGGTTCAATTTGCCTTGTAGCAGCACCGAAATGATTTCCATATTGGTATGCGGATGAATGCCAAAACCTTTGCCTTGCTGCAAATAATCGTCGTTGAAGGCCATCAAAGTACCAAAGGCACTTTTCATCGGGTTTCTAAAATTGCTGAAGCTGAAAAAGAAATTACTTCTCAGCCAACCGCCGTCTTTTACGCCTCTTTCTCCCGCCGGGAAAAGTTGTGTTTGCATGATGCTTTTTGAAATGATGTTTTGAAAAATTAGTTGAATTAATTTGTAGGTGCTCGTTACAAAAGTTAGATGGCTTCTCTAACTTTTTGCATTTCCTTTTTTGGTATTACAAAGCTATCGCCCTACACTAACCTGCTCGTTGATTTAGATCAAGAAAGAGAGCATTTGCGCCGCTAACGGTAGTT
>CAXTDG010000826.1:0-2021 GCA_964242675.1 uncultured Chitinophagaceae bacterium | reverse complement strand
TGCTAATAGGATGTGAGACAGTATCAATCCATTCTCCGGGAAGAACGGTATCACCAGTTAATGCACGTTCTTTCTGGTATGTTGGAGCAGTTATACCCGTTAGCAAATTGTCATTATTTGTTTGCACGTCACACCCAACCAACATACTACCAAAAGCCAGCATTACCACTGCCATAAACTTTTTCCAGCCGGCTATTTTTTGCAGCAAAATATTTTCGGGTAAGAGGATGCGAATGCGGCTAACTTGCTCGGCTCTAAAATGACCACAAGTTTTGCCAGCACTTTTGTGAAGGAAATAGTGCTGCACTTCTTCATCTGTCATTTTTGTAAAGTCGACCACCTCTTTGTTGCAGCTATTACAAAAAGCCCCTTGCTGCGTTGGGGTCATCGCATTCCAATTTTCGTGGCAAGGTTTGGGTATTTGAATTTTGAACATCTGAGCAGGTTTAATAAACCATTAGATGCTACGGCTGGCCAATTACACAAGCTTTTCATAAAAAGATGGCAAGCCGTTGAGCTATAAAAATCAAAAAGCCTTGCTGGTTATCAGCAAGGCTTTTCTTTACTCTACTATCCTTAATATTTTTTATTCCAGATTATTAAGCCATTATTGGGTCGATAGCCGTTTGGCATATTGCTATTGCCTGAAATTTTTTTTACAGGCATATTGTAAGCTAATGCGGTATCGGGAACCAGGCAAGGCATACCATTTCGATGTAGCGTATAAACTGATCCAGCCGGTGCAAAATGGCTAAATCGCATGGAGTCAAGGCTTAAATGGCGTAACTTCTCAAGGAACAAAGGGTTCTTTTTAAAGAACGAACGGTCGGAATTCGTAATGGTAAAACGGGGTTGCACATTTACTTGCGACCATCCACAATTACCTGCCATCAACAAAATCAATCCTGCAAAAAGTTGTTTCATGATGAGGTGTTTTGAAATTTAAATTTCCGCTGGTATGCTCTTTACTTTACTGGAATAGCTCTTAAACATGCTTTGCCATTTTAGTTTCAGCACACCCAGTATGCCCTCCTTTACAATGCCTTTGTTCATTTTGCTATAGCCTAGCTTTCGGTCAATAAAAGTGATAGGTACTTCTTTAATGGTAAAGCCCAGCTTCCAGGCTGCAAATTTCATTTCAATCTGAAAGGCATACCCAACAAAATTGATAGCGTTGAAATTGATGCTTTCTAGCACCTCCCGGCGGTAACATACAAAGCCGGCAGTAGAATCTTTAACCGGCAACCAGGTAATAAGACGGGTGTAAACAGATGCTCCCCTGGAGAGAAAAATTCGATCCCAGGGCCAGTTTTCCAGCTTGCCGCCCCGTACATAGCGGCTACCAACCGCTACATCGGCACCTTGCATACAAGCCTCGTACAGGCGTGCAAGATCTTTGGGATTATGGCTAAAGTCAGCGTCCATTTCGCAGATATAAGTGTAGCCTTTGGCCAGACTCCAGCGAAAACCATGAATGTAAGCGGTACCCAGGCCCAACTTGCCTTTGCGTTCTTCTAAAAAAAGCTCGTTGCTAAATTCCTGTTGTAACTTCCTCACAATGTCTGCTGTGCCGTCTGGCGAACCATCGTCAATTATCAGCACATGAAAAGGAACCGTTAGTGAAAACACGGCACGAATAATAGCTTCAACGTTTTCCTTTTCGTTGTAAGTAGGTATAATAACAATTCTGTCCAAACTTGCTTGCTGTAAGCGGTGAAAGTACAATACAGATTTGTGATTTAGGAATTCGGATTTGTGAAATATGACGGCAAATCACAGACGATGGACAACAGACCATGTATGACTGACGATAATGAAAAATCTTACTAATCTTAATTAGAGTAATTTTCAAATAATAACCTCAACTACAAACTTTTACCCGTAGTCTGCCGTCCATAGGCTATAGTTATTTCTTTAACATCATCTTCGTCAAAATTTCGGTTCGTTTTTGCTTGCTATGCTACGGAAAATCGCCCTGCATCATCCAGGAATAATAGCTAGGCTCCACATTTAGCACATCC
>CAXTDG010000825.1:0-2025 GCA_964242675.1 uncultured Chitinophagaceae bacterium | reverse complement strand
GCCGACGGTGGACAAGTTGTGCGACAAATCACTCTCCGACGCAAACAATGAAAACCGCCCGTTGTAAACATTCGCTACCAAAAAGCCAATCAGCATCCCCACAATAGCACCGCCCAAAATATCCAGCGGATAATGAATACCGATATATACCTGCGCATACGAAATCATAAACGCCCACACAAAAAACCATCGCCTCCATTTCCCAAAAATTTCTTTACCCGCACTAAAGGCATAAGCGGCCATAGCAAAATGATTAGCCGCATGAGATGAAGTAAAACTAGGCGTACCCGGACAGTAATGTGCAATCAGCCGGATATAGGGTGCAAAAAAAGTATCCTGGCAGGGGCGTGGCCGCATAAAAGCGTATTTAAGCCACCTGCTGCTAACAGTATCGGAAAGGCCCACCGTAAGCCCAAAACCCAATACCCAGATAAGCCCCCGCCAGCCAAAATTGTACAGGATAAAAATGGCTAAAAATAAATACAGCGGTAGCCAGAAACTGCTCTCCCGTATCCACGGCAGTGTAGCATCAAACAACGGATTAGCCCCATCCTGATTGATTCGCAGAAATAAGGTTTGATCCCAATATTCCAGCCATTTCCAAAGTTTGTGCATAATGTATCTTGTATTACAAAGTTGCCAATTTAGGTGTTACAGGTTGCCAACTTTCCTTAAGTTGGCAACCTTGGCAGCAGCAAAACTGCAAACAGTGTTGATATTTAAAGTTGCCAACTCCGGGAGAGTTGGCAACTTAGCATAATCAAATGGAACACGCAATCAATATACCATTACTCCAACAAGCCCTCACCGATGGCTTCGTGAAAGTGCAAAAACACCCACACCACGAATTGTTTATTTACAACTACACCCCCAAAGCCCAATACGAAAAATGGTGGAATGAAATAACGCTCTCCTGCCGGGGATTGATACTGGATGGGGCTTACAACATCATTGCCCGCCCCTTTAAAAAGTTTTTCAACTGGGGCGAAATGCCCGACCAGGAATTACCTGCCACGCCATTTGAAGTGTACGAAAAAATGGATGGCTCACTGGGCATTTTATACTGGGTAAATGATAAACCGTTTATTGCCACCCGTGGCTCATTTGCCAGTCCGCAGGCAGTAATGGCTACGCAACTATTGCAGCAGCAATACGCCGCTGCCATTCCGCAATTAGATAAAACTAAAACCTATTTATTTGAAATTATTTACCCTGAAAACCGGATTGTGCTAAACTACGGCAGCGAAAAAACCTTGTATCTGTTGGCAGTAGTGGACACACAAACCGGAGCAGAGCCGGAACCACCTGCTGCCTATGCACACCTGGGCTTTCCGGTGGTGAAGGCGTACGATGGCATACAGGATGTAGCGGAATTATTAAAGCTGGAAGAAGACAATAGGGAAGGCTTTGTCATCCGGTTTGAAACCGGGCTGCGGCTGAAGGTAAAGTTTGCCGAATACCTGCGTATTCACCGGATTGTAACGCAGGTTTCCAACGTGCATATCTGGGAGTATTTAAGAGACCATTTGTCGTTTGAAACGTTGCTGGATAAAGTACCGGATGAATTTTACGAATGGGTAAAAAACACCATCCAAACTTTGCAGCAGCAGTACCGGAAAATTGAAGATACGGCAAAAGCTGATTTTAGAATACTGGATACCCGCAAAGCCACTGCTGAATATTATTTTACTTGTAAGAACCCGGCCATTTTATTTAAGATGATGGATGGTAAAAGTTATGAATCTATCATCTGGAAAATGCTACGGCCCACATTTGAAAAACCATTTACAAACACAGCAGAAGAATGAAAACGGTATTAATACTGAAAGGACTGCCGGCCAGTGGTAAAACAACTTTTGCCAAACAATTGCTGGAAGACGAACAAGGCAAATGGAAGCGGCTGAACAAAGACGAATTGCGGATGATGCTTACCAACAACCATCATACACCGGCTAATGAAAAGTTTGCAGAGCGGGTACGGGATCTGATGCTGATAGAAGCGCTGAAAGATGGCAAGCATGTAAT
>CAXTDG010000824.1:0-2030 GCA_964242675.1 uncultured Chitinophagaceae bacterium | reverse complement strand
GCCGTAAACTTGGATTTTTAGTGTATCAACAAACAGAAGATTCTTTCTTTGATTTGTTTGAGAAATTACGGGTAGATAGACTGATTCCGTAACATGCATTTTTACTAAATGAATGGTAGCGAAACCTATAAGGTTCTAAAAACCTTATAGGTTTATGTCACAACTGGTACATTTGAATTTCGCAAACCTTTGTACCATGACAGGCATTGCTTCTTTACAGGATTTTTACCGGGAAATGGGATTTGTAAATGACAACGAACTCGACACCATTTTGCCCGATGGTATTAATAAAGAAATTGGTCATTTCAATGTGTTTAGTACGGCTAGTATTCGCAAGAAGGTAAAGGAAACGAAGATGATGCCGTACAACCGGCGGGCCTATTATAAAATCAGCCTCATCAACGGGCACAACCGTGCCGAATATGCCGACAAAATAATCGATATAAAAAAGCATGGGCTGCTGTTTGCGTCGCCTAAAGTGCCGTACAATTATATTCCACAGGATGAGCAGCAGTCGGGCTATTTCTGCATATTTACCCATGAGTTTTTAGCAGCTTCCCGCAGCAATGTAGTGTTGGATGAATTACCCATTTTTAAATCCGGCGGTTATCCTGTTTTTCAGTTAAACATTCCGCAGGTAAAAGAGTTGGAAGCCTTATTTGAAAAGATGTTCAGGGAATTATCTTCGGACTATGCGTACAAATACGACCTGCTCCGCAACTATGTAATGGAACTCATTCACTACGGGCAAAAATTACAGCCCGATGCAGCCTTGTATACTTCTCACAATGCTACTAACCGGGTGGCGGGTTTGTTTGTGGAATTGCTGGAGCGTCAGTTCCCCGTTACGTCCTCCCGGCAGCAACTGGAACTGCGTACGGCCAAAGACTATGCAGAGCGATTGGCTATTCACGTCAATCACCTAAATAAAGTGCTAAAAGAAAGCACCGGTAAAACGACTACCGATGTAATTAGCAACCGCATAGCGCAGGAAGCTAAAATACTGTTGAAACAAAGCAATTGGAACGTTTCGGAGATTGCTTATTCATTGGGTTTTGAAGAGGTATCGCACTTCTCCAATTTCTTTAAAAAGCAAGCCGGTCTTTCGCCGCTGGCGTTCCGCTCCTGATAGCTGGATTTGATTTTTGTAAATAATGGATTGATGCTTGCAAATGCTATTTGCACAAAGCGATTCAACTTTGCAGTAACAAAAAAATTAAAACAATGTACACAGGAAACAAAATAGCATTGGTAACCGGCGGCAGCCGTGGACTAGGCAGAAACATGGCGATTGCCCTTGCTAAAAAAGGTATTGATGTAGTGCTTACCTACAATAGCAACAAAGAAGAAGCGGATAAAGTAGTAGCTGAAATTGTATCGCTTGGCCAGAAAGCAGTGGCCTTTCAGTTGAACGCTGGGGACGTAAAATCTTTCGATGATTTCTTCAAGCAGGTAACCAGTTATTTACAAGAAAAAAACGATAAACCTAATTTCGACTTCCTTATCAATAACGCCGGTACAGCACTGTATGCTCCTTTTGCTGACACTACGGAAGAGCAGTTTGATACAGCTTTGAATATTCACTACAAGGGCGTGTTCTTTTTGACACAAAAAGCGCTTGCCTTTTTGAATGATGACGGTCGCATTATCAATATCTCATCAGGACTAGCTCGTTTCTCTTTCCCTGGTTCTTCGGCATATGGCTCTATGAAAGGCGCTATTGAAGTGCTTACCCGTTACCTGGCCAAAGAATTAGGTAGCCGTGGTATTGCCGCCAATGTGGTAGCACCCGGCGCTATCGAAACAGATTTTGGCAATGGCCATGTAAGAGATAACAAAGAGGTGAACGCACAGGTAGCAAGCTTTACCGCTTTAGGCCGTGTAGGGCTGCCAGATGATATTGGCGGCGTGGTAGCTTTCCTTTGCACAGAAGAAGCCCGTTGGATTAATGGTCAACGAATTGAGGTTTCGGGTGGAATGGGTTTGTAAGCCTGAACAAGAAAGTTTCGAAGAGGATTAAAGGTGATAGC
>CAXTDG010000823.1:0-2034 GCA_964242675.1 uncultured Chitinophagaceae bacterium | reverse complement strand
AGTATATATTACACAAAAAGGTTATGGAAAAGCAGCAACAAAATTGAACGAAGTAGTTGCCTCAGGACAGTTTAATGTAACGGCTAATACGTATGCGGCTGTGTTCAGTAATACCACTTCTCTAACAGCTAATAAGGACATGATTTTTTCGGTGCAATACAAGTCAGGGCAATTAGGGCAGGGCAGCGCCATCTGGAGCGCTACGATACCCTGGAATGGCACCGGTACTTATTTTGGCGTAACGGGTGGTAGCGGTGAAGGTTTTATGCGGCCTACATTGGATATGCTGAACGAATACGAAACCGGCGACCTGCGGAAGGCGGCAAGTATTGCCACTTTTTACTTAAATGGAACAACAACCATTAACGAAAGATATGTAGTGAAATACAAGCAAGCCGGGACCATTGCCGGTGATGCGGATATTGACTTCCCGGTGCTACGTTATGCCGATGTTTTGCTGATGTACGGCGAAGCCTTGAACGAACAGGCGCAAACCGCTACCGGAATTCCTTTTATTAACCAGGTGAGAACGAGAGCCGGTTTACCGAATCTTTCCACTTCCTTATCACAAGCCGATACAAGACTGGCTATTGAAAAAGAGCGAAGGGTAGAACTGGCTTTTGAAGGGCAACGCTGGTTCGATCTGGTGCGTACGGATCGCTACCTGACAGTAATGACATCCAAAGGGTATGCGACAAAACCATTTCATAAATTATTTCCGATACCACAACGGGAAACAGATTTGAACAGTTCACTGGGTCAGAATCCGGGATATTGATTTTCTATAATGGGAATAAATAGCCATGCAGAGTGGTGTTGCATTATTATCCCTGTCATTGTAAGATTGGTTTTCCCGGACCAACGGTACAGGTTTTGCCAAATCCGCCTACCGGCAGGCATGCGAAGCAATCTCC
Source organism: uncultured Chitinophagaceae bacterium (assembly GCA_964242675.1). Lineage (GTDB taxonomy): Bacteria > Bacteroidota > Bacteroidia > Chitinophagales > Chitinophagaceae > JAZKFT01. The sequence continues at coordinate 1,120 of CAXTDG010000823.1, read as the reverse complement.
CCGGTTTTGTTGGAGATTGCCACGGGCAACAAAGCCTGCCCCGTCAAAACGGGGAACCCTTACAATGACACTTTCGCAATGAGATGGCCTGAAGCAAATTCAATAGCATATAATTGTACCAATGGTAAAAATTCATTGTTTATTACTTTTTCTTTTTTCATTGGTGATGAATGCCGGAAATGTGCTCGGACAAAGCAGTCAAACTGTATCTACCATTGATATTACAAAATCTGTTTTTGAAAAAGGATTAGAATATACGGAACTTGATTTTTATGCCGGTAGCCTGATGCTGCATGGCATCAGCGAATTTGCATTGCTGAAAGGGAAGGAGGAGTTGCTGAACCGGGTTGTAAGCATCTACCAAAAATTTGGTACCGGCGAAATTAAAGCAAAAGGCAATTTCATTTCCTACGAAGCAGGGGGCTCAGGTGCAGCTTACCTGGCCTGGAAGGGTGTAACCGATAAGCTGGATGAACAGGTGGCCGTGGCAGCGGCTAAAATGATGAAGCAGCAAAAGCGTTCTGCTGAAGGGGTGATGACAGCAGCCAGTGCAAGAACCGATTTAAACCAGGTTTTTATTGATGTTGCATTTGCGGTGACGCCTTATTTATTGTATTCGGGGCTCAAGCTCAACAATCAGGAGTATATTGATTTTGCCGCCTTTGAAACGTTAGCATTATTCAACATATTAAAAGATAAAAAAACCGGGTTGCTACACCAGGCCAGGGGATACAATGGCCTGGGAAATGTATCAGATGATAACTGGAGCCGCGGAAACGGCTGGGGTGCTTTTGCGCTGTCCATTTTAGTTAGGGATCTGCCGGCGGACCATTCCAAACGAAAAGAAGTGGAGGGATTAGCGAGGCAGTTTTTTACTTCGGCACTTCGTTATCAGGATAAGGAGGGTATGTGGCACCAGGAAATAACAGACCCTGCTTCATTCACAGAAACATCCGGCAGTGGATTGTTGCTGTATGGCTTGGGAATCATGCTCCAAAAAAATCTTTTGGATAAAAAGTATCTGGAAAACTTCAAACGGGGCCTGCAGGGTTTTACGTCGTACATCGGAAGCGACGGCTCGGTGAGCCATGCCTGTTTTAGTTGTTTATGCCCCGGAAAA
>CAXTDG010000822.1:0-2035 GCA_964242675.1 uncultured Chitinophagaceae bacterium | reverse complement strand
ACTTGAATGCATGATATCCCTGAAGCGTTTCTTCGTTATGCAAATAACTCAAACCCATGAATTTTCCTTTTTCAATCAGGTAAGCTAGCTTCACCCGATCGCCAGCTTCATTGAATCCGCCTTGCAAAATAGCATATGTAGGCAGGTAATCCTGTATGAAACGGATGGCTTCCCGCATTTTGGTATTGTGGTGGGCTCGTTCAACAATATTTAGCGCCGGAGCATCGGTAAACGCAAAAATGTAATTCTCTTCAACCCTCGACAAGGCGGCAGCCTTACGAGCCAGGCTATAGCCTTCTTCCAACTTATGAAAGGTATAAATGGCAGGTAAATGCTTGCGTTTCTTCTCAACTGCCAGCCGAATCATGCCATTCTGGTCTTCCAGCGAATACAAAGCAAAGGTGTGTTCAAAGCCTTTTTGACTACGATTAAACTCTGGCCATAGCCTTTTAATTTCAACTGATTCCAGCACCAGAGCCATTAGTTCGGTAGCACATACTTTATATTCAATCGAGCAGATTTCCTTCATCATATCCTGCTTGCGGCGGTTGGTAGCATTGTTACTAAAATGGCTACGTACCCTGGATTTTATATTAATGGCTTTACCAACATAAATGACTTTGCCCACCCGGTTTTTAAAGTAATAAATACCAGCACAAAAAGGTAGCGCTTCCAGTTGCTGGCGGGGTACGTTGAACGGTAAATATTGCTCGGCATTACGGCCTTTTATCATTTCAGCCAAGTGCTTACTGCCCGTGTCGGCTTTTATAAGTAATTCAAACAGTTTAACGGTTGCCTCGGCATCGCCAGCTGCCCGGTGGCGTTCCTCCATTGCAATGTCTAACTGGCGGCAAAGTTTGCCCAGGCTATAAGAAGGAAAACCCGGTTTTACTTTTCGGGCATAACGAACGGTGCATAATTTACGACCATTGAGTTCGTAGCCACACTGTTGCAGGTGATGTTTTACAAAGGAATAATCGAAATTGACATTGTGGGCAATAAAAATGCGACCCTGCAGCAGGTTGAATATTTGCTCGGCTACATCTTCAAACTCAGGTGCTTCCGCAACCATTTGGCTACTAATGCCGGTAAGGGCAGTAATAAAATGCGGAATGGGCTGAATGGGATTGATAAGCGTACAAAACTGGCTTTCTACCTGCAGCCCGTTGTGCAGTATAATGCAAATTTCGGTAATGCTATGGCCAGCCGCATGGCCTCCGGTTGTCTCAATATCTACAATGGCGTACACACTTCAAAATTAGCAAAAGGTGGTTTTGAAATGTGGATTCTGTGGGGAAAAATATTGTTATTAACAAGATAGAAAAAAGGAGAAGGCAGTAGGCAGATTGCGGTATACTACAGAGAACTTTTTTAGAAGTGTGTTTAGGAAACTTGCTGGCTTCTTCGCTTCAGTAAAGCTCAATAGATAGATAAAACCTGAACGGTGCCATCGCCGCACCAGTTCAATAGATATACAAAAGCCTGGCTCAAAAAGAAAACCGTAAAAAGAATGCTGCCCGGGATGTGAAACCCGGCAAAGTCAAAATAGCTACGGTTCCTTGGCTAACTTTTCCTGCTTTCTGCTTTTCATTTCCCTTCCAAAATCTTCATTAACACCTGCTCTTCAGGGGTGAGGCCGGTTTTGCCGTCGTTCTTTTCCAGATTTTCCAGTTGCTTGAAGTATTTTTCGAGACTGCGGTTTTCGTACAGTTCAATTATCATTGGGTGCACATAGTATTTTTTGCAAACGGTACGGGTGTTACCCAGCGCCTTCGATACTTTGTCCAGCACATCCACCACATTTTTTTTCGATTGGGTAGCGGTTAGTTCTTCGGAAAAGCCGATTTCCAAAAAGGCCATGAAAGCATGTACCGTTCCGGCCCAGGTGCGGAAATCTTTGGCTGTAAAATCGCCACCACTTATTTCGTGAATGTAGCCGTTTACCATACCGCTGTCTATGGTATGGCGGGTGCCATCGTCGTCCAGATATTGAAACAATTCCTTACCGGGAATGTCCTGGCACTGCTTTACAATT
>CAXTDG010000821.1:0-2045 GCA_964242675.1 uncultured Chitinophagaceae bacterium | reverse complement strand
AGCATGGCGATACCTTATCGGCTGCAAAAAATGTAAGCGATATTACCGATTCGGAAAGAGACCAGGAACGCCTGCAACACGAAGAAACTACCATTGACCTGCCGGATGTAAGCGATATACCCGGCCAGGAAAATATAACCGTAGCACCATTGGGCGAAATGGCCGATACTACCATCAGCAGTGATGATGAAGAAGGTGCCAGCTTGTTTGACAAAGATGAACCGAACGATAGCGACGTGACCCCTGAAGAGGTAGAAGACCTGCGCCGCAGTGCCGAAATATACCCCTCACAGGATGAGGAGATTTTGCAACAGTCGGGGCTGGATAGCGTAGATTTACAAGGCGACCCGCTGAATGAAGGCAGCTTTACCGGCGATATTAATATGACACCCGATGACCTGGATATACCCGGTAGCGAAGACGATGATGCTGACGAAGCGGTTGGTGAAGAGGACGAAGAAAATAACGATTACAGCCTAGATGAAGATGAAGAACAGGCAGAGACGACCTAAGGATATTAGAGTCCATTTTTTACATCTGCTGTTTTATTTTTTGCATGGGGATTTAATGACGGTATAGCCACGGCAACCAGTAATTGTATTTTTGAAGCCCGCAAAACAGCTATTCTACAAACTCATATTGCCGATACGGACAAAAATTTTTTGGCACCCATGGCAGACTATATTGCGGCCAGTTTTCAGCAGAAGTAATTGTAGGATAATTAAAGATGATTATATGTTGTCTTCTAAATGATGTTTGCCAAAATATTTCCCTTGGCTGCTTTTATTAAAACTTATAAAAGATTTATTTAACTATGAAAATATCAAATCTGTTTTGTGCTACCGCTACTTTGCTGCTGGCTTCCTGCGGCAATACTTCGGAAGGCGAACTTATTAAAGACAATACCCATAAAGGAATAGAAAATGCACTAAGCTATAGCCAGGAATATGCCGACAAGCGGATAGCAATGACAGGCTATTTAAAATTTGATGGAGGTACTTATGAATTAGGTAAGCAGGAAATAACCATGTCGTTTGATGCAGCACCGGATGGTAGCGGCGAGCATCTGAATTCCTTTACAATTAAAATGGGAGAGGGCAAAAATGAAGTTTCGTTTCCAAAAGGTACCAATGCAAAAAGCGCAGGTTATAATACCACTTCCAGCGAAATAGATGTAAGTAAAATAATGGTAACAACCAATAGCGGTAAGGCATATCCTCTTACACAAAAGCTAAAAGTTTCGGGCACCGTTAAGTACACAAAAGATTTTTCAACCGGCAAAACAATGGAGATGCCCATGTTCAATAGCGATAAAAAGGGCTTTGTATATCAACTGGAGAATGTAAGGTTTGATGAGGTGGAATAAGTTAAATGGAAATAGTTTTTGAAGAAGTATTGTATGAATAGTTGCCTACGTTTAGCTCAACCAAATGCAAATAAATAATACGCAACATTTAGCACCGACATCAGCAGTCAGATGGATTAATTGTATAATATTACTGATTGCCTTGGAGAAGTGTACCAGTGATACTACCCAAATTACAAGCAAAAAACTAATCGGCCGTTGGCAAATAGCAGAATTTAAAATGCCGGGAATGCCACCTGAAGATACGGCTATGATAAGGATAATACAACAAGCAGGTGCAGGCAAAGAAAAATTTGGCTACATGAATTTTAAGCCCGGCGGGCAAATGGAAATAATTCGGATGGGCCAATCAGAACAACTACAATATTGGGTCTCCGGCGACACCCTCATTATATACGCAAAGAGTAATGAACCTAACGAACCAATGCTGGTAAGTTTCGATGGAAATAATGCTACTAAGATGACGGATATGAAAGGGAGACAAGTATATGTGCTAAAGCGTAAATAGTCGTTATTAAAATACGCCTGTTAAAATGAGTAGCAACCCCAAAATTGGGGATTAAAAAAGGCAAGATTTCCCGAAACTTTCTACAAAATCTCATTCGTCAATCCATTAAATACATAACCACTCACATTAACAAACTGCATTTGCCTGAATACTTCCACATAACTATTTACC
>CAXTDG010000820.1:0-2045 GCA_964242675.1 uncultured Chitinophagaceae bacterium | reverse complement strand
GAGTACAAAGCCGGTGCCGCAGTGTTAAAGCCTTTTCAGTATATCAATAAACTTTTTAAGAGCAAAAGCTAAAATTTTCTGTACATTATGGTAGTATCTGTTATTATTCCCTGTTACAATCCGGGAGTGATGTTAAGTGAAACATTACAAAGTCTTGAAGCATCTCAAAACAAGTTCAATCTTCAGCGTGAAGTAATTATTGTGAACGACGGCTCCAAGGATCCGGTAACATTACAGATACTGGACAATTTGGATAGTAGTAAATATAAAGTAATACACCAGGAAAACAAAGGTTGTGCTCCGGCAAGAAATGAAGCTGTCAGGCATAGCCGGGGTGAATACCTGTTTTTTCTGGATGCAGACAATAAGGTTAGAGAAAGCTATTTAGACGATGCGTACGAGGTATTAAGCAGTGATCCAAACGCTGGTGTCGCCTATGGGAAACCTCATTTTTTTGGCGAGGATGACCCGCAACGGGTATTTGAACCTGGCCCATTTGATATGCACCGGATGCTTCAGTTAAATTATATTGATGTATGCGCTATGATAAAGCGGCAGGTATGGGACGATATAGGTGGTTTTACTGTAAACCGGGAGATTTGGGGGCACGAAGACTGGGACTTATGGATAAAGATTGGTTTAACCAAATGGCAATTCCGTTTTATAGATAAAGTACTGTACGATTACCGGGTTGCTAAACAATCTTTACTTGGCTCCAGCAACTCATTGGAGGATCATGCAAAATGTGTAAAATATCTTATGAACGAGTATTCATGGACGTATTATATGTCTCATGCAGCCCTTTTAAACAGGAGAGCCCTCCTGGATGGGCTGGATACAAAACCCATGAAAACAATGCTGTTATGGTCACGAAAAAAAGCCATCTACAAGCTACGTGCAAGGCTTTCCGATATTAAAAAGCTTTACAGGAAAAGCTAATACAGCGTTAGTTGAATAGTTTTATAGGATAGCCTTCTTGATTTTTAAAATAATAAAATTGAAATACGTAAACGAATAATACTGTATGGCAGGCTTACAGATAATAACTTTTGTTTACACTAATATTCGGCTTATTTCTTTATCCATTTTTCAGTGATGGTGCCAACTTCAGAATACAATTTCAGCATGTAAGTTCCCGCAGGTAAATACTCCACAGAAAGCTGAACAGGTGTAATGCCGTTTTGAAGCATTATCTTTTGTTGCACCAGGTGGCGGCCACTCATATCCATAACATATAATTGGGCAACACCCGCTGTAGATGAATTAAAGGAAAGGTTTAGCTGGTTGACAGCCGGGTTGGGGTACAAACTCTGCACATATAAGCCAGCAACATTAAATTTTACCAGCACTACCTGGCTAAAACTTCCTTTACCATCTTTATCTGTTTGCTGTAGCCGGTAATAATTATTGCCCTTAACAGGCTGTGCATCCGTTAGCAAATATGGTATAGCTGTGCTGCTGTTTCCATTAGCAGCTTTACTATTTATAAATTCCAGGTTGGTAAAATCAATACCATTAGTGCTGCGTTGTACATAGAAGCCCTTATTATTTATCTCTGTCAAAGTAGTCCACGAAAGATCAACCTTACTGCCATTTCTGAGGGCTGTAAAACTACCCAGCTTTACAGGTAGCGGCCCGGTAGCACCAACTCCTGTTATGTTTTGTGCATAAGCCCGTGATTCTGTTCCCCGGTTTTCGTTCCAAACAGCTACGGCCTGGTTGCTAATAGCAGGTGTAAAGTTGAAACGGCCTTTGGGTGTAGAACCGCCTGCGGTAGTACTGCTAAGCTCAACCCGGTTACCGGGCCACACAAAATCGCCGCTGGCGTTTAATCGGGTAGCATATATTTTATAGCTGGCATCATACGTCATAAATAGTGGTGCGTCATTTAGTAGGGCCAGCGTGCCAGTTTGCTGGTCTGAAACTGCACTGATGGGGTAAATTTCTTTACCATCTATATTGAACAATCTTGCACCGGTAACGGCATCAAACTTTTGCACGTACACCCCATACTGCGACTGTGCCGAATTGCTATATGAACATAC
>CAXTDG010000819.1:0-2045 GCA_964242675.1 uncultured Chitinophagaceae bacterium | reverse complement strand
CTATTTACACTGATCAGTTTGCTACAGATGCAGCCTACCTGAAAGCTGCGATAGATGCTATAAAAGACTGGGGCGAATACAAACTTCAAATCGTAAATGCAACTACAACAGATTCTATTCCGCAAGATTGCGATTGGCTGTTTTGGCTTTCGCAAAAAGCGTTGCCGACCTCATTACAAAACAAGAAGGTATTTAAGTATGAGCAAGGAAACGAAACAAAAATACAATCTTGGATAAATGTTACTGAAACTCTTTCTGATAATAATGAAGTCAGTCTCTTTTGCCGTATCGGAAATGATAGCACTGCCACCAACATGGAAACCCTTTGGAGTGATGGCTTTGGTAATCCGGTATTGGCTCTGGAGAAGAAGGAAAATGCGGTCTATCATTTTTACAGTCGCTTCAATCCTGCCTGGAACAATCTCGTTTGGAGTGAAGGCTTTCCACAGGCAATTTTTAATTTAATCCTGAAGAGAAAGGATTTGAAAAATGTAAACGACAAACGAACAATAGCTGCTCGTCAGTTGCAGCCAATCATTCTTCAAAAGAATGAGATGAAGCAAAAATTTGTAGAAACAACCGATCTTTCAAAAGTAGCATGGGCAGTGGCTTTCCTGCTTTTTTGCCTTGAAAGAGTTATTTCACTCACTCGAAAAAAAGAGGGTTATGCCTGAACAAAAGGGTAAAGAAATTATACTACAATTGAAGCGGCAATGGACTTACCAAAGTTTTGCTGCTACATTACTAGTGGCATTGGCTATTACGCTTTTTCTATCAGCACTGCTGCATACATTTTCAGGTCTCAGCTTGTTTTGGAGTATCCCTTTCGGAATTATTTTATTCGGTTTTCTTTCTTACTCGAATCGCTGGTGGCAGCTAAATGAATTAGATATAACCCGCTTTCTGAATCAGGCAGCGCCTTCCCTGCAGGAAAGTACCGGTCTGTTGCTACAGCCTGATGATGACTTAAACTTGTTGCAAAAATTACAGCGGCAAAAGGTAGAACAGGATTTAGTTAATTTGCCCAAGCCAACACCTTTCAAAAGGAAGCTATTGCTCTCCGCAGTAAGCTTGCTAATAGCTCTAATTAGTAGCGCTGTTGTATTTTACTTGCCTATCAATCGGTCCATTACTTCTTCTCCTTTTCGCAATTCTGCTACTGCTGCTGAGTTAAAAGCTGTCATTCCCGAAGTGACGGCTGCCAGCGTAACAATTATACCACCTGCTTACACCGGTAAAACTGCCCGAACGGAAGACAGTTTAAACATACGAATTGAAGAAGGCGGAACGGTAGTCTGGACAATTGAAAAGAACAATGCCATCAATGGAATAAAACTTCTTTTTAATGATGGGGTTTATTTATCACTGAGAGATAGCAGCAATAAACAAAATGAGTATAAAGCACAAAAGAGTATTACTAAATCCGGTTTTTACCAGTTACAGGCAGGTAGCAAATTATCTGAGCTTTACAGAATAGAAATTGTAAAAGACAGAGCGCCATCCGTTGTCATTCAAACACCCAAACCTGCTACCAGCGTAGAATACAGTCAATCAGTAATAGTTCCTTTGAAGGTGGTAATAAGTGATGACTATGGAATAAAGGCCGCTGGCATTTCTGCTACGGTATCCAGTGGTGAAGGCGAGGCGGTAAAGTTCAAAGAGCAGAAATTAACCTTAACCGGTTTTAATCCAGGCAGGCAGCAATACAGTTTGCAGCAATCAATCGATCTGAAAGCACTAGGTATGCAACCCGGCGATGAGCTCTATTTTTTCATCATTGCTACTGACAACTATAACCAGGAAACCCGCAGCGATGTGTATATCATTGACTTGCAGGATACAACCCAACTTTCAACCATGGACGGCATGGTGAATGGGCTGGATGTGAAGCCTGACCTGTTCCGTAGCGAACGCCAGATCATTATTGAAACGGAGCAACTGCTGAAAGATAAAAGCCGGATAACCGTGCAGGAATTTCAGCAAAAGAGCAGCGATTTGGGAATTGATCAAAAGCTATTGCGATTGCGATATGGTAAATTTTTAGG
>CAXTDG010000818.1:0-2048 GCA_964242675.1 uncultured Chitinophagaceae bacterium | reverse complement strand
CGGGTGTTCATGTCGGAGCAATTTTATGATACCACCTATGCGATCCGAAACAAATTGCACAAGGCTTTTATAGATCAGAATCTGGCCAATTTTAAAAGTAACAGTAATGTAATTCAGGAGATAGGTGAGGAGTTTACCGGGCCGTTGCATTTTGTGCAATTCTGGCTGGATGAAATCAAAAATTGGGAAGCCAAAAACAAGAAGAAAGAGTTGATTGCATTGGCTGTTACCAAGGATGTTCAAGATGCCATTTTTGCTGATCCGAAAAGGGCTGTCGTGGTGGACATCATTGACATTAGGCAGTGGTATTACCAGTTTGATAGTACTACTTACGCACCACAAGGCGGACAAAACTTGGCGCCTCGTCAACATGCTCGTTTATTGAAACCTAAACGTAGCTCATTCGAGCAGGTATACCGGGCGGTGAGTGAGTACCGCACCAAGTTTCCGGGCAAAGCGGTGATGTATTCTGGCGATGCATACGATCAATTTGGCTGGGCCGTTTTTATAGCAGGTGGATCATTAGCACATATACCAATGATTCAAAATGAAGGCTTTTTGGTAGCGGCAGCTTCTATGTTGCCTGTTGCTTCTGGCAATAAAAATCAATGGGTACTTAGTGGTAAAAACGGGATGATTATTTACGCAGATAATGCTTCAAATATCTCGGTTGACTTAACTGGATTTGCAGGCAGCCTGAAAGTGCATTGGATCAATGTAAGAAATGGCTCTACCATAAAAGAGGAAACAGTAAATGGCGGTGCAAAAGTGAATTTGAATGCACCGAATAGTGGAGCTGTAGTAGCTTGGATTGAGAGAGGATAATTAATGGTTAGGCGAAGGACTTTGCTCTGCGATTGTAAAGCGGAGGGCTAAAAACAGCAGCTTGCAGATGCTATGAAAATATATCGATGAACGAAGCGTCGCCAATGTCGCTCCACAGAATTACAAATGCTGGTCTCCAAAGAAGAAAATACTGTTTAAAATTAAGATTGCATGAACAGACGAATGATGAAAATTTTTGGTTGGTTATTGTTGCTGATACCTCAGTTATTAATGGCGCAAATACAACCATCGCAACGGCTAAAAGTGAGTGCGAATAAACGCTTCCTAATGACGGCAGACGGTAAACCGTTTTTCTGGTTGGGCGATACGGGTTGGTTGCTGTTTAATAAACTCACTCGTGACGAAGCGAATCAATACCTGGAAACACGCAAGAAGCAAGGCTTCAATGTAATACAGGTAATGGTGGTACATGATCCGAAAGATGTGGATGTGTACGGCGACAGCGCTTTGATTGGCAAAAATCTTTCGGAACCAGCGGTAACTACGGGTAATAACCCTGATAATGAAGCGGAGTACGACTATTGGGATCATGCAGAATATATCGTTGACCTGGCGGCACAAAAAGGGATTTATATGGCGCTAGTTCCGGTTTGGGGATCGGCGATGAAGGATGGAAAAGTGACACCTGCACAAGCGAAGATTTATGCAGATTTTTTAGTAAATCGCTTTGCAAAAAAATGGAACATCATCTGGCTAAATGGCGGTGATATAAAAGGCACAGAAGGACTGGATGTTTGGAAAACGCTTGGTAATGAATTGTATGCAAAAGACACCAATCATTTAATCACTTATCATCCTCGTGGCCGCACTTCTTCTTCCACCTGGTTTCATAATGAGAATTGGTTGGCGTTCAACAGTTTTCAATCAGGTCACCAACGTTATAACCAGGATACGAGCAGTAAGGAAACACTGCATTACGGCGAAGACAACTGGAAATATGTAGAGTCGGACTACAAGCTGGTGCCAACCAAACCGGTGATAGATGCTGAACCTTCTTATGAAGGAATTCCGCAAGGTCTGCACGATACATCGGAAGTGCGTTGGAAAGCAGCGGATGTTCGTCGATACGGTTATTGGAGCGTATTTGCTGGTGCATTTGGTTATACGTATGGCAATAATTCGGTGATGCAGTTTCTGAAACCAGGTGAAAAGAAGAGCGCTTACGGCGCAAAAGCCCCGTGGTTTGATGCCATTAATGATAC
>CAXTDG010000817.1:0-2051 GCA_964242675.1 uncultured Chitinophagaceae bacterium | reverse complement strand
AGGTAGAAACGTAGGTATTGATTTCTCTTTATTTAACAACCGTTTATCGGGTGATATCAACTATTACAATGATAAAACCGATAAGATGATTTATAACTATGGTGTACCTACTCCGCCATTTTTCGTGAATACGATATTTGCAAACGTTGGTTCATTAACGAATAAGGGTTTAGAAGTTGCGCTTACAGGGCAGGTTGTAAAAAGTTCAAACTTTAACTGGAGTGTAAATGGGCAGATCACCTTCAATAAAACGAAGATTACCAGCCTTTCCGGAACTTATAACGGCTTTACTTTAGCATCAGACCAAATCATTACGGCTAGTGCTTCCGGCCGTGGTTTAAGCTCAAGCCAGTTAACCTATCTTAAGCCGGGTTACCCGATTGATGTGTTTTATCTGAATCATTTTGAAGGCATTGATGCCGACGGAAATACTATTTTAAGTGAGGATAAACATTATATCGATCCAAACCCTAAGTTCAATTACGGTATAGGTAATACATTTGCCTATAAAAACTGGAGTTTTAACTTTTTCTTCAGAGGTGTATACGGACAGAAAATATTTAACAATCCACGACTTATTTTCACCACACTTTCAAGATTACCGGGTAACAACGTAACAGCTGAAGCACTTACAAGCGGAAATAAAGATGTGCGTATTTCTGACAAGTTCTTAGAAAATGCATCCTACCTGCGTTTAGATAACGCTTCTTTAGGTTACACCTTTAAAAATATCAAAGGCCTGTCTAACCTGCGGGTTTATTTAGCAGGTAACAACATCTTTGTTATTACCAAATACAAAGGTTTAGATCCGGAATTTGCGCCGAACTCTCATTACGTAGATGGTGGTACCAGCAATAGTACAGGTACAATACAATCATACCCTAAATCAAGAGCGTTTACGCTTGGAGCCAATGTGTCGTTCAAATAACATTACAGAATTAGAATATTAAAAACATGAGAAAGAAATTAATATATATAGTACCGGCTTTGTGTGCTGCAGCAGCAATAATTAGTGGCTGTACAAAACTGGACAGCCAAGTTTATAACCAGGTACAACCCGGAGATTTTTTTAAAACTCCGCAGCAAACCAGTGCATTTCTGGCGCAGGCATACACGCCCATGACCAACATTCCGGCTAATGCTGTATTCCAGAACAACGAAGCATCATCAGACGAAATGATTGTGCCAACCAGGGGAAATGACTGGTATGACGGCGGTAAGTGGCAGTCGATCTGGTTGCATACCTTTCTGTACGATATCGATAACATCAATAATGCCTGGAATGATATTAGCAGCGGCATTGGAAAAAGCAACTTAGTTTTAACCACGCTTGCAACACTGCCAGAATCAAATAAACCAGCTAATGCCGCGCAGGTAACTGCGGAAATAAAGGTGTTAAGGGCCTATTACTATTTCATGTTTATGGACATGTTTGGTAATGTGCCATTAGTTACAGATTTTAACCAGGATCCTACTACCATTGTACAATCCTCCAGAAAAGATACTTATGCTTTCCTTTTAAAAGAGGTTGAAGATAATGTCGAATTACTTTCTGATAAATCAGCCGCTAGCTATGGCCGCATGACCAAATGGGGCGGCTACATGCTTTTGTCTAAATTGTATCTTAACGCTCAGGTTTATACAGGCGTACCACAATGGCAAAAGGCTGCCGATGCAGCTGATAAGGTGATTAAATCAGGTAAGTATAGTTTGGCTCCAGATGTATTGTCAAACTTTGTTGTAGTGAACGAGGGTTCGCCTGAAAATAGTTTTGTTGTCCCTTTTGATAACATCAATATTCCCGGGAATGGTATCGTAACTTCTACATTAAACTATAACAATATTTTTACCTATAATTTAACCGGCAGGCCCAACAACGGATTTTGTGCACCAACCGCTTTTTATAACAGCTTTACCGATGGTGATGACAGGAAGAAAATGTGGGCTGTTGGCCAGCAATTTAGTTCTGCAGGTGCCCCACTAACAGACGACGCCACAAAATTACCGGTAATTTTAAACCCTAATTTTACGGATTTGAGCAACGCCTCTGA
>CAXTDG010000816.1:0-2053 GCA_964242675.1 uncultured Chitinophagaceae bacterium | reverse complement strand
GGAAAGTGGCAGCCCTGTAACGTTTGCTATTATCAAACATACCAACGTGTGCGGTATTTCTCAGCGACCAACTGTTGCAGAAGCCTGGTCGGCGGCACTGGCTGGCGACCCGGAAAGTGCATTTGGTGGGGTGTTAGTTTGTAACGGAACTATTGATGAAGCTACCGCATCTGCTATTTCCGAAATCTTTTTTGAAGTGCTGATTGCACCCGGTTTTGACGAGGCGGCACTGACCATTTTACAAGCCAAAAAGAACCGTATTTTACTACAGCTAACTCATTTGCCGAAGGCAGAAAAAAGCTTTAAGAAACTACTGAACGGCGTACTGGTGCAAGATGCCGACCACGGCAGCTACGACCGCTGGGAAGAAGCCGGTGGCCGCAACTGCACTGAAGCAGAAAAAGGCGATCTGTATTTTGCTAATTTGGTATGCAAGCACTTAAAAAGTAATGCCATTGCCCTGGTGAAGGATGGACAGTTAATAGGTAAAGGCTGCGGACAAACCAGCCGGATTGATTCCCTGCGTCAGTCAATAGAAAAAGCAGGTCAATTCAATTTTGATCTGAATGGTGCGGTGCTGGCCAGTGATGCTTTCTTTCCGTTTGATGATTGCGTAAAAATGGCTCATGCCGCAGGTATACAAGCTTTCATTCAGCCAGGCGGCTCTATCCGGGATAAGGATTCCGTAGCGTATTGTAAAGAAAATAATTTAGCGCTGGTGATGACAGGGCGGAGGCATTTCAGGCATTGATCAATGATTTGCAAATCATTTTTAAAATCTTAAAATGAATTTGTGAATCTGTGCTAAGCGGCTATATTTGCATCAACAGTACACGCCACGCTACATCATAAGAACAGCGTCCCAGGGCGTGTCTTTTGCTTTAGAAGACTTTTGAAACCCTGCATTTGTTGCAGGGTTTTTTGTTTCTTCACAATATGTACACAAAGCCAGCTACCACTATACAAGAGCAGGTAAAACAATTGCAAGATCGTGGTCTGATGATCACCGACCAGGATGAAGCAGAACATCATTTAAGCCACATCAGTTATTACCGGCTTGCGGGGTATTGGTGGTCTATGCAGGCCGATAAGACATTACACACTTTTAAACCCGAAAGCAAGTTCAGCGATGTAATTGCTTTGTACAATTTTGACCGGGAGCTTAAGTTGTTGCTGTTTGATGTGATTGAAAAAATCGAAATAAGCCTTCGTACAAAACTGATTTATCATTTATCTCATGAGTTTGACCCATGGTGGTTTCAAAATACAGCGTTGTTTTTAAATACAAGTGAACTGGTAAAAACACTTGCTTCGCTAGACGAGGAAATAGAAAGGTCGAAGGACATTTTTATTAAAGAACATAAGAAGAAGCACAAAGATGACTTTCGGTTGCCGCCATGTTGGAAAACGCTTGAACTTACCAGCTTTGGTAGCCTTTCAAGATTATATGGAAACTTAAAGAATACGATCACTTCAAAAGATAAAATAGCAAAGGAGTTTGGTACTGTAAATCATACTTACTTACCCAGTTGGTTACAATCCATTGCTCAAATCAGAAACTATTGTGCTCATCACAGTCGATTGTGGAATAAAAATTTACCAGGGCGGCCAAAGCTATTATCTAATCCACCTAACGTTTGGGTAAGCAGCAGATTTGCAGAATCAGATTTCCCCAACTTATATGTGCATCTATGTTGTATGAAATACTTGTTGAATATCATTCAGCCCGGTAATCATTTCGCTATTCATCTGAATGCACTTTTAAATAAATATCCCAATGTAGACCCCAATGCATTAGGACTAGCAAGCAACTGGCAGAATGAACCATTATGGCTATAAAACCAACCTTTCTCTAATCCATTGTACTAGGGTGAAATTCCCTTTTTACATCTTTCTGCCTGAAATTGAAGAATAGTGTTGTCTGCAAAAAATTATTACTGACCGATGTGCCGTTTGCCCGGTAATCGTATTGATTTACATAGCCAGTTTGCAGGGTAAATATTTTTGAAAACTGATAGCCAATACCGGCAAAGGCCCGGTTGCGTTCGAAATG
>CAXTDG010000815.1:0-2060 GCA_964242675.1 uncultured Chitinophagaceae bacterium | reverse complement strand
GCTGTAACCGGGCTAAATGTTGGGAGTGATCTGCGAAGTGTAGATGTGGCACTAGGCGGGCAAGGTGCTCCCATTGTCCCTATTGGTGAAAAGCTTTTTTTCTCTGAATACGAGTTGTTATTGAACTTAGGCGGTATTGCCAATATTAGCCTCAACCAGGCTGATTCCCCCATAGCATTTGACATTTGCCCTGCCAACCGGGTGCTGAATGAACTGGCAAAAAAACTAGGGTTTCACTACGACGAAGATGGCGCAATTGCTGCTACTGGTGTATTGCAAAATGATTTGTTGCAACAACTGAATGCCTTAAGCTACTACCAGCAATCATTTCCTAAAAGCCTGGCCAACGACTTTGGAATGCAAACGGTGCTGCCAATGCTTGAAGCAAGCGGCTACCCGGTACCTCATTTATTGCGAACGTATGTTACTCATATTTGCGAACAAGTGCAACGGGCAATTCAACTGTTGGGGGGTAACCTAAATCCATTGGCAGAAAAGAAGATGCTGGTAACGGGCGGTGGAGCTTTCAACCAGTTTTTAATAAAAGAATTACAGCAAGTACTTAGTGCTGATAATATAGAAATAGTGGTGCCTGATGCACAAGTGGTGCAATATAAAGAGGCGCTGATAATGGCACTGATAGGTGTACTACGCTGGCGGGAAGAAGAAAATGTATTGGCCTCTGTAACGGGTGCCAGCCGCAGCAGTGTAGGTGGTGCTTTGTGGCTGGGCAGCATTTAAACAGGCAATAAGCAACAGGCAATGGGTAAAACAAAATGCAGAGAAGACCTTCAAAGAAAGAACAATGACACAGGAAGAACTGGCAAAGGAAATGGCTTTGCAAATACAACAAAACATAACACTACGAGAAATACGGGAAGCTGCAGCAGCTAAAGGATTTTCGCAGGAACAAATAGCCGCATCTTTAGATACTGCCCATACACTGGTACAACAGCAAGCAGAAAAAGACCCGACGATCCGGCTGTTTTTAGGGCCAGCTATGTTGCTGGTTGCATTTACTGCTTTCTATACTGACTGGGCAGGCCGCTCCGTGGGGCCAGGAACTTTGATAGGGTTAATTGCCTTATGGATTGGTGGCCGCCTGATGTGGAGTTTAATAAAACAAAAGTTGCTACGGAAATAGTAAAAATTGATTAAGCTGTTGGCTTGCGATTCTTCTCAACAAAATCCCACATCAATCTAAAACTTTCTTCCTTCACCTGAGTGGCTGTTTTGCCCTGTATCGATAGAGCAGGTAAAATGTAAATCCTTAAAAAAGTAGGCCATAGAAAAAAGGCCTTATCCAGCGGTAGGGCTTTGGCGGTGCCGAAAATGCAAACCGGGATAATGTCTTTCTGCGAATCAGTGGCTAGCCGGAATGCACCATCGTAAAATGATTTGAGGGGTTGACCAGTACGGTTGCGGGTACCTTCGGGGTAAATGAGCATGTGCAGGCCCGATTGCAAAACCTGCTTCATTCCTTCAAAACTGCGGCGGCGGCTGGCGTCACTGCTTCTATCTACCAACACGGCACCACGGGTATAGATCCAGCCGAAAAAAGGAATTTTAGCCATAGAAGTTTTGGCGATGGTTTTATTGCCGCCGGGTAAAAAAGGCGTTAGTAGCGGTACATCCATCAGCGAACTGTGATTGGCTACTACCACATAATTTTTTCCTTTTTCAAAATTTTGTTTTCCATAAAAGCGAAAAGGGCAGCCAATGCTGTATAGAAAAACGATCATCCATACCCGGCTGATGAAGGCGAAAGTGCGTACGCCATACGGCTCAGGAATAAGGTAAGTGAGGCAAATAGGAATGACAACGATGAGCATTGTAACGGCAAATACAATAATGCCCCAAACTGCCCAGATGCGGCCGAAAATGTTCTTTACCAATTTCATGAGGGCGAAGAGAACAGGTGGCTAAATCGCTATTAGCTTACAGGGCGATGCTTTTTGAAATGACTGATTGTTTTCAGATTCTTATTGGTGTTACTTTTTCTTTCTTTTTCTTGAAAAAAAGAAAGAAAAAAAGAAAATTCAAGAAAAACGCCATGCCTC
>CAXTDG010000814.1:0-2063 GCA_964242675.1 uncultured Chitinophagaceae bacterium | reverse complement strand
AGAATGGACTGCACGGCATGCGTGGTATCCCAGGCTGATTCGCCATTCAAGGGATTATCGGCATGCCAGCTAAGTGTAATGATGCCGCCCCGTTGGTAAGCCTCTTTTATATAAGTTTTCATCCGGTCGAAAGGCACGCTATCCAAATTATGCAATGAATCTTTGTATTCAATATTGCCCAGTTCCCAACCATACACAGCGGGATAATCTCCGGCTGTTTCTTTTATATCGCTACGGCCTGCTACATATTTCCAGTTTACACCATAAGCCAGGTCGTCCTGGTGGCCAAACATAATTCCTTTGGCTAATAGTTTTTTTAAGTTGTGGTACAGCGCAACTGTTTCTTTGGTTGCCATTTTATCAGCAGGCATGTTATCGTTTGCAGGTGCCCCGATTTTTTGCATAGCTGCACCGGTTTGCAGCGTTGTGGCAGCAATGATACTCCAGGTTGATGCATCGCTATCAAACACGCTGTTCAGGCCTTGTTCTTCCATTGGCGGATCGCCCATATATGCATCACCCTGCTTCCAGAATGTTTGATTGGCAACAGGCCGGGACGTGCCGCCGAACGCCCAAAAATTAATACCGCCAATGATGCCATTTTGCTGCGCACTTTTTTGCCAGGCAGAAAGGATATGCTGGTAATACGTATCCCGCAAACCGGTAGCAGCGGCTATGTTGAACGAGTGACCGTCACGTGGAAAGCCGAATTCTTCAATCACTAAGGGTTTACTTAATTTTTGAGCAATGCTGTCATGCTGTTTTATATAGGTTTCTGTTTTAGCAATTACCTGCGGCAGATCGGCCTGCATGGTTTCCGGCTTCAACCAACTCCAGTTTTTGGGCCAGATATGAATGGTCAGATAGTCAATATTTTTAAACTGATGTGATTGTTGAAACAATTCCAGACTTTCCGTGCCCATACTACCTTCGCTACCGGTGGTTACCAGGTGGTTTTTATCCTTTGACTTAATAAAAGAAGCTGCCGTTTCAATCCATTTTAAATACGCATCTTTTACTGAAGGCCGCATAGGCCGTGGTTCATTGGCCAGTTCCCAGCTCATAATAGCAGGGTCATCTGCATAGTTTATACCGGTAATGGTATTCGTACGGCTGATAATTTTATCTGCCTGTTTCAGGTAATCCTGTACACAAGCACCGCAACTATAAAAGCGGCTTACTTCATTCCGCAATTCGTCCCAGTTCAGTTTTTTACGAAGCATAGAGTCTGCCAACATGCCGTTCCAGTTGAGGTATTGCAAAAAGCCGCCGCTCCAATCCCAGTTATTACTCAAAAAAACAACAGCTTTCATATCCCGTCTGCCCATTTCACTCAGCAAAATGTCGAGGCCTTTTAGCTGCTGTTCATCAAATATGCCCTTCGCTGTTTGCAATGCCGGCCCCACCCGCTGCATGCCTTGTATTTGCCCGGTGCCTTCTGCACCGGCCAATACGCGTAAGTTAATTACGCCTTTATTCCGCAAAAAATCCAATTCTTTTCGCAGCCGGCCAATGCCTTTGTTATCGTCTTTTTCCAAACCTAATAAGCTGCCATACCAGTAGTTAGTGCCTACATAATAATAGGGCTTTCCGCTTAGCACAAACTGATGGTTTTTTGTTCGCACAAAAGCTGTCTGCGCATTGCTAACCAAAAAGCATAGCGCTAACAAAAAAAGCAGCAGATAGCGTTTGCCATTTATTGTTTGTTGAACACCCAATGTATAAATGATAAAGAATGAATTAAAGTTACGTGTAATAAGTGGTTGTGTTATACAACAGGTGGATTTTTTTAGAGTTTCCACCTGTCGTTGCATTTATTCACCATTCACTATTCACTTACTTTATCAGCATTACGTCATCCAAGTAAAAAGTTTCGTCCTGGCCATTGGGGCCTTGTATGCGCCAGCCAATCTGGTTAAATGCAGTGCCGGTCTGCCATAATTTTAGCTGGCTAAGCGGTAGTTTAAAATAGGTCCACACATTAGCAGGCACATTAATCTTATCATAATCGTTAAAGCTGGCAAAGCCGCCTGCACTGGTAGCTGTAGAAATCCATAACGGAT
>CAXTDG010000813.1:0-2064 GCA_964242675.1 uncultured Chitinophagaceae bacterium | reverse complement strand
CTAAAACCTGAACTACACATAAGTTTTTAAAATAAACACACTTCACTACTCGAAACCTCAATAAGTAACAACTTGTAATAATTGGTCGACAATCATTAACGATTGACGATTCACGACCCCATGATCGCAGATACATTTATAAAAAGACCTGTAACAGCTATTGTTATTTCAATAGTGATAGTGTTAGTCGGCATCATTTCTATGATAGCCCTGCCGATAGCACAATACCCTAATATTACCCCGCCAACCGTATCGGTAACGGGCAACTTTACCGGAGCTGATGCTCAAACGGTGGAGCAGACAACCACTACTGCCATTGAAACGCAAATCAACGGTTCGCCGGGCATGACGTACATGAGTAGTAACAGTACGTCCAGCGGGCAAAGTAGTATTACCGTAAACTTCGATATTGCTACCGACATCAACATTGCTACGCTGGATGTACAGAACCGGGTAAGCGTTGCACAACCTGTATTGCCCGATGCGGTTCGTCGCCTGGGTGTTGTGGTGCGGAAACGAAAGCCTAGCATCATGGTGGCATTGGCTTTATTCTCACCTAATGGAACCCATGACGCAATTTTCTTGGGTAACTACGCCAACATCTACCTGAAAGATGCTTTGCTAAGGGTAAATGGGGTAGGAGATATCGTAACCCGGTCGGACGACTTTGGGATGCGTATCTGGCTAAACCCTGATAAGCTGGCCGCTTTGCGGATGACACCTGCCGATGTAAATGCAGCACTAACTGAACAGAACCTGCAAATTGCCGCCGGTACAATTGGTGGCAATCCACAACCCAACGTGCAGGCATTTGAGTACAGCGTACTTACTAATAGCCGCCTGAATACACCAAAGCAATTTGAAGATATCGTAGTAAAAACGCTCCCCGATAGCGGACGCATTGTGTATTTAAAAGATATAGCAAGGGTGCAGTTAGGCCGATTTGACTATGGCAATAATTCCTTTGTAAATGGGAAACCAGCCGCATTTATTCTTATCTACCAAGCACCTGGTGCTAATGCCCTGGACACCTACAATGGCCTTAATAAAGCGCTGGCTGAATTGAAAGCTGCCTTTCCGCCGGATGTAGATTTTGTAATGCCAGTTGAGACTGTAACGGTGGTTAAAGTATCTATCAACGAAGTGGTTCATACGCTGGTAGAAGCCTTGATCCTGGTGATATTAGTGGTATTTCTTTTTCTGCAAAGCTGGCGGGCAACGCTTATTCCGGTGCTGGCTATTCCGGTATCCCTCATAGGTACGTTTATCTTTTTTGTGCCCTTTGGTTTTACCATTAATACGCTTACGCTTTTTGCCTTTGTACTGGCCATTGGTATTGTGGTAGATGATGCTATTGTGGTGGTAGAAGCCGTGCAGCATTATATTGATTCCGAGAAGTTATCGCCCAAGGAAGCCACTGAAAAGGCGATGAAGGATATCTCTGGACCGGTAATCGCAATTGCCCTTATTCTGGCAGCGGTGTTTATTCCGGTAGGATTTATCCCAGGTATTGTAGGCCGGTTGTACCAGCAGTTTGCCATTACTATTGCTGTATCGGTAATTATTTCAGCATTTGTGGCCCTTTCGCTTACCCCAGCGCTTTGCTCTATTATGCTCCGGCCATCGAAGGAGGGGGAGGCCAAGAAAAACTTTATGGAAAGGTTTTTTGCCCGCTTCAACAAATGGTTCAGTAATGTTTCGCATGGCTATACCGTCAGTGTTGCAAACTGGATACGGAAAACGCCTTATGTACTGGTGATGATGGCCTGCCTGATTGTGGGTCTGTTTTTCCTATTCCGCAGCAAGCCTACCGGATTTATACCACAGGAAGATGAAGGCCGGTTGTTTGTAACGTACGAAATGCCGGAGGGTAGTTCTACTAACCGAAGCGTAGCTATGTTGAAAGACATTATGGAACGGGTACGAAACGTACCCGGCGTAAAAACGGTGGGTGGATTAGCAGGGCTGAACATCATTAGCTTCTCCAACAAAAGCAATGTGGGAACCATGTTTGTGACCCTGCAACCCTGGGACGATCGGGAAGATGATAACCTGAAACTACAC
>CAXTDG010000812.1:0-2066 GCA_964242675.1 uncultured Chitinophagaceae bacterium | reverse complement strand
CGGTGGACGTAAAAGACGTTCAACTACGCACCAAGATGGAGCAGTCGAAGCGGACTAAAAGAAGAAAAATGTCACACAGTGTAGCTTCCTTAATTAGCTTTATACGTAAACCTGAAGGTAATGTTGATGCAAATATGTCGATAGATTTAAGTGCAGGTGCAAGCATCACAGACAGTTTACAAAATAACACTATAGTGAAGTTAGATGTAGTAGGTGGACATGATAGCGATGTTGACTCAGATAATTCTTTTTCAAGTAACAGCGCCGGAGAGGAAGATGTCGGGAATGACGTCGTTCCTCAATCTGCATCATTTTCAGTAGATTTGGCAAAATGGAGCATTAGCAACAATATTACACAATTATCTATGAAGACTTTGTTAGAAATTTTAAGTAGACACTTCACTCAAGCAAAATTACCAGTAGACCCGCGTACATTATTACGAACTCCTAGAAGTCTTGTATCAGTTGAGATGGGAGATGGAAAATATTTCCATTTTGGTTTAAGCAATTTTATTAGAAATGAGTTTTCTAAAGGTATTAAAGCCTGCCCTTATCCATTAATTAAAGATTTATCTAGTGTAGGCAAACTATTATTATCTTTAACAATAGGAATTGACGGTTTGCCGATTAGTCGTAGTACAACTAAGCAGTTTTGGCCAATAATGGCAAAATTAGATCAAAGTATTGACCCAAAACCTAATGTGGTTGGCTTGTTTTGTGGAAATCATAAACCTTCTAGTGTATCAGATTTTTTGGCGCCATTTTTAGCTGAAGCTAGTTACCTTCAGGAGAAAGGGATTCTGCTAGGCAACGTTTTATATTTTATTCGTATTAGTTGTGTTGTCGCTGACGCTCCAGCTAGGAGCTTTCTTAAGTGTATTAAAAATCATAACTCTTACTACAGCTGTGAACGATGTTTCGAAAAGGGTGAATGGAGTGGTAGGGTAATTATTCTAAATACAGCTGCTACCAAACAAACTGATACAAGTTTCAACAATCAAGTTAATGAGGGTCACCATGATGGTACTAGTCCCTTCAGAGAATTGAATTTTGGGTTAGTTAGTCAGTTTCCTCTAGATTATATGCACTTAGTGTGCTTGGGTATTATGAAAAAGTTATTAAAAACCTGGTTAAAGGGTACATTGCCCCTAAGAGTTCAAAGTAGGTTAGTAATTAATGCTTCTGAGGCTTTACTGAGAATTTCTAAATCTTTTCCTAGTGAGTTTGTACGTAAACCAAGGTCATTACGAGAGGTCGATCATTGGAAAGCCACTGAGTATAGGACTTTCTTACTATACACCGGTCCTGTTGTTCTTCGTGATATGTTAGATAGTAAAAAGTACAAGCATTTCATGCTTCTGCATTGTGGAATGTGTATTCTGTTAAGTGAAAGGGCTTATATTTTAGATTGGATAAGTTTTGCTCGTAAACTACTAGTAACGTTTGTCGAAACGGCACTCTTAATATATGGTCAGGAGTTTTTGGTGTATCCTGTTCACTCCCTAGTTCATATTGCAGATGATGCTATTAAGTATGGACCTCTTGATCATTGCAGTGCATTTAGTTTTGAAAATTATATGCAAGTATTAAAGCGATCTGTTCGAAGTAAAAGTAACCCTTTGGAACAAGTCGTCCATAGAATAATGGAAGCTAATTCAGCAAATATTATAAGTCCATGTGTATTAGAATCTAAGTTAGAAAATAAGTTAAATCTCAAAATTAGTGCTAAGAATGGAAATAATTGTTATTTGACGGATGAAGGTCATATTGTATGTATATTTAATATAATTGGTAACGATTTACGATGTAAACGGTTTTGCTCAAGAATTAATTTGTATAACTTTCCGTTTGAAAGCGGAAAATTGAATTCTTATATTATAGGTAATTTGTCCAAAGAATATGTTTTACCTATAACTAAAATACGTAGAAAATGTGTTTTGATGCCTTCCTGTACCCAGGATGTTTTGGGTTGGATTTGCATACCATTTGTTAACAGTATCCGTATTTCCTAATTACTATGTTTTAAGGGTAATTCAACCTGCAAGGTTCATGCCTATTTGTTATTA
>CAXTDG010000811.1:0-2072 GCA_964242675.1 uncultured Chitinophagaceae bacterium | reverse complement strand
AGCCTGCGGAGCAAGCAAAAGTGGTGGATACTGGCAGTTTCTCTCTTTGCTATTTTATTAGCTTGGGGCAAAAATCTGCCGGGCATCAATACTTTTTTGTTTGAGCACTTGCCGCTGTACAACAAGTTCCGGGCACCAACGCAATCACTGGTCATTCCGCAATTGCTATTTCCGCTGCTAGCGGCAATGGGTTTACAGCAGTTTATTTTTGGGAAAGATGATGAAAAATTGCAATGGCGGCAGGTATTGCTAAGTGGTGGTATTACCGCTGGGTTGTTTTTATTGATTTTTATTTTAGCCCAAACCTTCAGCTATAAAATTGGGTTTGAAGGTCAGTTTGCACAGCAGATTTCTCAGCAAAGCGGCAATCCTTCGTTGGGGCCGAGCATTGTAAACGCTGCTGTTGATAGTCGGAAAGGATTGCTGATGGCTGATTTTTGGCGGAGTTTCGTTTGTGTAGCGCTGGCTTTTGGTATCGTGGCAGCTTTTGCGAAACGGAAAATTCCAGCAATGGGGGCTATCATTGGTTTGCTACTGCTCAGTTCCATTGATGTGATTCAGGAAGGCCGCCGCTACCTGAACGATGACAGCTTTGTAGAAAAAGAAGAAGCCGATGTAGAAGGGGTGATGGCAAATAGAAATCCTGCTGGTTTGCAAGCATACGAGCAAATTCGGAATGGGGACAAAGACCCGCACTACCGGGTGTACAATATTGGCGGTGGCGACCCAAACAACGATGCTCTCACTTCTTACTACCTGCGGTCAATTGGTGGGTATCACCCGGCCAAGCTGAGTATTTACCAAGATCTTATTGAAAACCAGTTGAGCAAAGGCAACATGCCTTCCTTTAATATGCTGGATGCCAAATACTTTATTGGGCAAAATGGCCAGCCACAAACCAACCCCGGTGCTATGGGAGCGGCCTGGTTTGTAAAAGCCATTCGCTATGTAAATGGCCCGGCAGCGGAAATGAAAGCATTGGATAGCCTGGATGTAAAAGACACCGCAATTGTTGATAAGCAATTTCAGGCTCAAATACCATTGACTCCACAGGCTGATTCGGCGGCCACCATTCGATTGACAAAATATGACAACGACGAAATTGAATATAGCCTGAGCACTAGTACCAATCAATTGGCAGTGCTAAGCGAAATTTACTATCCCGCCGGTTGGAAGGCGTATGTAGATGGCAAGGAAACACCCATCGTAAAGGCGAACTACGTGCTACGGGCTGTCAATATCCCAGCCAATGCTAAAAAACTAGAATTGAAGTTTGTACCGGAAGTGTACCTAAAAAGTTACAAGATTACCGCCATCATGAACTGGTTATTGTACATCATCCTTTTCGCTGGCTTGTTTATGAGCTGGTGGGAATGGAAGAAAAAGAACCAGGTAATGGTTAAGTAAATTCACATAAGGCAATAAGCAAGGAGCAATAGGCAAAACCTGAAAGAAAATTTCAGTTTGTCTATTGCTCCTTGTTTTTTACGTCGGTATTAAATCACCTTATAGAAGAACGGCTTGTTGCGAATGATGTGCTTTGCATAAGACAGGTTTTTCCAGTAATTTTTGGTGTAACCTGTAAAGTCTGAAAATGAGTAAGCTTGGCTATTGAACAGTTTTGAAAAGCAAAGGCCTATAAAAAAGACTGGAATTTCAATGCCATAAAAAAACACCAACACAAAAAACCAACCCAGGCCAAACTCTTTACGCTGCCGCACCCAAATGGAAAGCATGAGTTGGCGGCCCATTTTATCAAACAGATTTTGGTAGCCCTTTCTTTTAGTTTCAAAAAAGTCTTTCGTGGTTTCACCCTGTAGGTGGATCACGTTTATATTGCCATAGAGTACCAGTTTACCTTGTTTTCGCAGGCGGCTACACCACTCAATTTCCTCCATATACAGAAAAAAATCTTCGTCCAGCATTCCGGCTTTAGCAATAGCAGTTTGCTTTACCATTATAAAAGCTCCATTTATCCAGTCCACGGTTTCTACCGCTTCTGCTTGCTCAATGCTGGTTTTTTGTACTTGCGCTCTTTTTGCCAACCACCCCAATGCAGTTCCCATATAAGG
>CAXTDG010000810.1:0-2075 GCA_964242675.1 uncultured Chitinophagaceae bacterium | reverse complement strand
GTTTAAAAATCACATTTATTTTAATAAGGCCTTCCACCTGCTGCGGAACGGCTTTTTCAATAATATCCTTGCACTCCTGGCAAACCGCCGTGGGGGTTTTTATTTCAGCTTGCTTGGGTGCCGGCATTTGAGCCGAAGCCGGCATTATGTAAGCTATCAAAGCAAAAGCTAAGCAATAAATCAATTTCATGTTGAAGAGATGTTTTAAATAGTTAGTGATTAAACGAAAATTCAGCTTTAAAATTTTGTATTGATAAAAGGAAGTAATCCAGTTGGTTACATAAAACGAAATTACCAAGTTACTTTAATCATCAAATGCAAGTCATTCATTATCAGTTATCAGCTTTTAGTTAAAAATTATTTCCCCACCCTGCCGGGTCAGCACTCCATTGGTTCAGCAAAGTTTCCTGCTCTTTGGATACAATTCCTTTTTCGATAGCCAGCGGAATTAAAGTAGCATAATTGGTAAGGGAAATGAGCCTTACACCAGCATCGTTAAATGCTTCTGTAGCCTGTGGAAAGCCATAATTAAAAATAGAAACCATCCCTTCTATCTCCAAACCTGCAGCTTTTAAAACATCCACTACCTGCAGGCTGCTTTTGCCGGTACTAATCAGATCTTCAATCACAATTACTTTTTGGCCCTTTTGAAAGTAGCCTTCTATCTGGTTGCCCAGGCCATGTTCTTTAGGCTTAGGCCGCACATATATATAAGGCAGTTTTAGCTGGTCGGCAGCCATGGCACCCCAGGCAATACCGGCGGTAGCCACACCGGCCAGCAGGTCGGCATCTTCGAAATGCTCAAAAATAATACTGCTTATTTCGCTTTTAATAAAATCCCGTACATAGGGGAAGGACAGCACTTTACGATTGTCGCAATAGATAGGGCTTTTCCAGCCGCTGGCCCAGGTAAATGGTTGCGAAGGGCTAAGTTTGATGGCTTCAATTTGCAGGAGTTTTTCGGCTACTGCTGTTTCATTGGTCATGATGGACTAAAATAGATGGCTTGATAATGGAAGATTTGCAAGTGTAACGTAATCTACCAATAGATTCCGTTTTCGATTAATTTTCCAGTCTAAATTTTTATATGCCTTCTTACAAAATCTATTTCAACGATAAGCCTTTCATCATCATTGATTCACTGCAGGGCAATGAACAAATACTATCCGCTACCCACGGCACCATCATGCTCAATCATTACGACCAAGCCTCCCTACTGCAAGCTACTTATAGCCTTGAAAATACGCCGGCTAGAGCAGTGATAGTATGGACAGACAAGGTGGATGAGGCGTTTACCCTCTGCCAATCTTTTTTTACCCCCGTGCAAACCGGTGGTGGGCTTATTAAAAATGAAAAGAACGAATACCTCTTTATTTTCAGGCGAAAAAAATGGGATTTACCCAAAGGAAAACTGGATGAAGGTGAAACAATTGAACAATGTGCCTTGCGGGAAGTAACGGAAGAAACCGGCTTACAAAACGTAAAACTGAGTAGCTTTATCACCCATACCTGGCATAGTTATTCAGAAAGAGGCAAACGTATTTTGAAGCAAGGAAGCTGGTACAATATGTCTGCATCATCTACCGAAAAGCTGACTCCACAATCGGAAGAAGATATTGAGGAAATCACCTGGCTACCTAAGGCCGAATGGGCATTTGTTTTACAGAATACTTTTGCATCTATCAAAGATGTGCTGCAATCACACTCACTGAATTTATCCTGAAAGGAACTACCCTACACCCTTTTTACGGGTTAATAAATTGTACTTTAAAAGAGTGGGGCAGCCCGCCATAGGCGGAGAAAATTCAAGGGTGTAAAATGCAGGGTGTGGGTCAGATGGTTACAGCATAAAGTACAGTGGGTGTGGTGTTAGACCGGGTTCAGTTGCAATGAAGCAATCACTTCTGCCGGTAAAAACTGCCGCACATCTCCCCCATTCCGCATTACATCTCTTACCAGTGTAGACGCAACAGAAGTATATTGTGGTGAACAGGTGAGAAAGATGGTTTCTATCTGCCCATCGAGGCTGCGGTTCATATCGGCAATGGCTTTTTCGTATTCAAAATCATTTACAT
>CAXTDG010000809.1:0-2084 GCA_964242675.1 uncultured Chitinophagaceae bacterium | reverse complement strand
AAACAAGGATGCCGATATAAATGACAATAAAAACAAGGGCTCTAAGCCATCCCTGTGTTACGACTGGTTTCGACGATTGCATACGCTACAAAATGTGATTCAAAGGAAAGAAAACATTAGCTTGTATAAATGTATTCCAAAATATTATTTTAAATCAGCACACACTACTAATCAATCTTCAATCTACTTTTGGCTGCTACC
Organism: uncultured Chitinophagaceae bacterium; assembly: GCA_964242675.1. Taxonomy (GTDB): domain Bacteria; phylum Bacteroidota; class Bacteroidia; order Chitinophagales; family Chitinophagaceae; genus JAZKFT01. The sequence goes on along the minus strand of CAXTDG010000809.1, from coordinate 1,883 downwards.
TGCTAACAGATTTCTGCCCACTGCCATCTGTCATCTAATCCCTTATCTTGCCTTAAAATCCCATCCATGTTTCAGGCAGATTATAACTACACAGTCGTAGACCGCTTCATGCGGTACGTACAAGTCGATACCCAAAGCGATCCCCAAAGCACCACCCATCCCAGCACCGAAAAACAAAAGGATCTCTCCGCCATTTTAGCACAGGAATTAAAAGAAATAGGCATTGAAAATGTGGAAACCGATGCCTACGGATATGTATATGCCACCATTCCATCCAACACCCAAAAAACAGTACCCGTAATATGTTTTTGCAGCCATGTTGATACTGCCCCCGATTGTAGTGGCACTGGCGTAAAACCTATACTGCACAAAGCTTACAATGGAGACAATATTGTTTTACCCGATGATGAAACACAAGTACTAAGCATTCAAAATTATCCTTATCTAAAAGAACACATTGGCCACGATATTATCACTGCCAGCGGAACTACACTATTAGGTGCCGATGATAAAAGCGGCGTAGCAGCCATCATGGATATGGCTAATTATTTAATGCAGCATCCCGAAGCAAAGCACGGTGCCATCCGTATTTTATTTACCCCCGATGAAGAAGTAGGCAAAGGCACCGCCATGCTGAATATCGAAAAATTAGCAGCCGATGTTGCCTACACCTTAGATGGCGGCGAAGCCGGTTCGCTGGAAGATGAAACTTTCAGCGCCGATGGAATGCAAATAGTAATCAATGGCGTAATTGCCCACCCCGGCTATGCAAAAGGTAAACTGGTAAATTCCCTCAAAATTGCCGGAGAAATTTTAGCTAGTTTACCCATTAATGAGTGGAGCCCCGAAACCACATCCGGCAAAGAAGGCTTTGTGCACCCCGTACGGGTGGAGGGCATTGCCGAACGGGCCACTATTGATTTTATTATCCGTGATTTTAATACGTCAAACCTGCCCAAACATGAGCAGCGGCTACAAACAATTGCAGACCAAATTATTACCAAACACCCCGGCAGCACCATCACATTCCAGGTGCAGGAGCAGTACCGCAACATGAAGGAAATATTACAGCATCACCCCAATATTACTGCTTATGCTAAACAAGCAATTGAAGCCGCAGGCCTCTCCGTAAAGATGGAAAGCATACGTGGCGGCACCGATGGTAGCCGGCTCAGTTTCATGGGCCTGCCCTGCCCCAATCTCTTCACCGGTATGCACGGCATCCACAGCAAAACCGAATGGATTGGCGTAAAGGATATGCACAAAGCCGTCGAAGTGCTGGTACGCCTGGTGCAGCTTTGGGAAGTGAATAGTTAATAACGAATAGGTAATAACTAATAACAGTCGATATTTTGTAGGCAATAGTAGCCAATACTGAATCACAAATCTTAATTCATAAATCACAAATCTATCTGTGGCCGATTATATGTCAATAGGAAAAAGAGCTGCCGTACACGGCACCAAAGGCGAAATGGTGTTAGTGCATGAACTGGGAAAAAAAACAAGCCTTAAAGGACTAAAAGCCATTTTTACGCAGGAAAAAGGCGATGCTTACTTCCCTTGGTTCATTCAGTCAGCCAAAGCAAAAACCGATACCGAAACCTTCATAAATATTGATGGTATTGATACACCTGAAGCAGCAAGAAAGCTGCTCAAAAAAATAGTATGGCTCACCGAAAAAGATTTTGATGCGAATGTTTCTGCTGATTCCTCATTATCGTTGGTAGGCTTCACTATTATGGAAGATGATAAAGTTATCGGAGAAATTTCGGAAGTATTACAGCAGCCACATCAATTGTTATGTACGGTGATGGTTGCAGGTAAGGAAGCACTAATTCCACTACACGAAGAATCATTACTAAGCATCAACCGAACAACAAAAC
>CAXTDG010000808.1:0-2084 GCA_964242675.1 uncultured Chitinophagaceae bacterium | reverse complement strand
GCCCTGGATTTGCCAGGGCTAAGCGATAAAACAGACTTGTAATGCAGCCGCTGTATGGTGTCTAGAAATAAGACTGGCTTTATAGCCGTTTGCGTTTCAATAGCCGTACGAAAAGCCCCATCGTAGAAGCTTTTCAGTGGTTCTTCTGTTTCGTTAAAAGTGCCTTCCGGGTAAATGAACACAGAAATATTGTGCTGCATGGCGCTCTTTAACCGACGAATACTTTTACCCCTGCTTTCAGCACTGCTACGATCTACCATTACGGTGGCATAGCGGTATAGAAACCCAAAAATAGGCACCTTCCCAAATTCAGCTTTTGCAAGTACCCGTAGGTTTTTGGTACGGATGCCCTGATAAATGAGTGGTATATCCATGTAGCTGATATGGTTGGCAACAAACACATACTGCTTATCTTTTTCGACAGGCGCCTCATAAATATTGCGGTGAAATATACCTATGAGTGGCAACCAAATGTTGCCCCAAAGGCGACAGATACTACCAATCATATTTCCACCTCTGTTAACACCGAAAAAGGAACTAATAATAACAAAAGGAAACAACAGTAACAGAATGCCGACAAAGAGAAGAAGGCCGTAAATACTGTAAATCCATTGTAACGGACGAAGTAGTAAAGGCGCAGGATTATAGTGGTAGGCTTTCAAAGTAATTGATGATCGGTTGTAAAAGATAGGGGCGAAGCTAAACAACGGAACGGATATGAGCTTATTAAGAAGCTAGCGGCAACCGGAGTTATAAGTCTGATCAATTCTGTTGAACTGGTTTTATGATGGCCTACATATAATATTACTCCAATAAAAAAGCACCCACAAAATGCGGGGGCTGCCTTTATAAGAAATGTCGGAAATTTTAATAATTATTGCCCGTCACCGTTGCCATCTTTCAGATTCAGCGGGTAAGCAAAAGTGCCTTCATACCCTGGATATACGCCTTCGAGGCGAATAATACCAGTAGCATTGCTCAATGCTATTTTAAGGTCGTCAACAGTAGAAACATTTGCACCATTTACACCTGTGATTACAAATCCATCCTGCATTTTAGTGCCTTTCAATATACCATCACCAATCTTTTTAACCAATACACCGCCTGTAATACCAGCAGCGGAAGCTTTGGTTTTGTCAAAGGTTTCCAGTTGAGCACCCAGGCGTTCATTCAGGTCGCTGGCAGTTGCTGTTTTTACCAGACTATAATTACCGCTATTGTTTTTCAGCGTTAGGTTAGCTGTGTTATCAGCACCATTCCGTTTGTAATTAACAGTGATTTTATCACCCGGACGATAGTTGGCAATTTGCTCAATCATTTCAGAAGAAGAATACACTTTCACCCCATTAATGGCAGTGATAATGTCGCCTTTTTTGATGCCAGCAGCAGATGCAGCACCATCAGTGCTAACGCCTAATACAAACACACCTTCACCTTCAATAATACCTTGTTCTTTTTTCTGCTCGTCGCTCAATCCTTCATTAGCATAACTAAGCCCTAAGTAAGCCCGTTGTACAGCACCATACTTTTTCAGGTCTCCTACAATTTTCTTTACAATATTTACTGGTATAGCGTAGCTGTAACCAGCGTAAGAACCTGTTGGGGAAGCAATAGCTGAATTAATACCAATCAACTTACCGTCGGTATCTACCAGTGCACCGCCACTGTTACCCTGGTTCACAGCAGCATCAGTTTGGATGAATGATTCAATAGGAGAGATGGTAGCACCTTGTGCATTCTGGCTACGATTGCTACGACCATTGATGCCGAGGTAGCGGGATTTTGCGCTAATAATACCAGCCGTAACGGTTACATCCAGCGTAAGCGGATAACCAATTGCCAGTACCCATTGGCCCAGTTTTACTTCGTCGCTATTGCCCAACAGCATATATGGCAGCTTGTCTTTCGGAACAATTTTCAGTACTGCTAAATCACTCTGAGGGTCAGCGCCAATGAGCTGAGCCTTATAAGTCTGCTTGTTGTTCAGCGTTACGTTTATTTCGTTGGCATTTTCAATAACATGGTTGTTGGTAACGATAAACCCATCTTCGGAAACAATAACACCACTACCGCTGGCCCGCTGC
>CAXTDG010000807.1:0-2084 GCA_964242675.1 uncultured Chitinophagaceae bacterium | reverse complement strand
GGATTTTGCTGCCGCATAGTTTTACAACCGACTGAACCAAGCCAAAACTGAAGTGGCAGATTTGATTAAGCAGTTCGGGCTGAGCGAAGCCTTGAAAGTAATTTACTCGCTCATTTGGGACGACTTCTGTAGCTGGTACTTGGAATGGGCAAAGCCTGCTTATGGCCAGGCAATTGAACAAGAAGTGTACACTGCAACTGTAAACTATTTTACAGAACTGATGGCGTTGCTTCACCCTTACATGCCGTTCATTACAGAAGAAATTTATCATGAATTAGCGGCTCTTTCCGAAGGCGATGATTTAAGTATTCGACAGAGTACCCCAATTGAAAGTACCGATGCAGATCTGCTGGCAAGTGGCGAAAAGCTGAAACAAATTATTACTGCTCTTCGGGAAGCCAGGGTGAAGAATAACCTAAAAGGAAAAGATGCAGTGAAGCTGTTCATTCAAACCAGTAACCAGCAGCAATTTGAAACGTTTGAAAGCATCTTAAGCCGCCAGATAAATACCAGCGAAATCGGTTTTGTAAACGAAGCTCCAACCGGCACCATTGCCGTAGTGGTTGACCAGGATCGTTTCTTTATAGAATCGCTGCAACCGATAGATACATCGGCCCAAAAAGCAGCGCTGGAAGCGGATCTTACTTACCAGCAAAAGTTTTTGGAAAGCGTAAATAAAAAGCTGGGCAACGAAAAATTTGTACAGAATGCCAAAGCGGAAGTAGTAGCACTGGAACGCAAAAAAGTAGCAGATACCGAGGCCCGCATCAAAGCCATTGATGAAAGCCTGGCAACGCTGTAATGGGTCGGTCCGAAGGCCGGACTTATTGTTCAAATAGCAGGCAGGTGCAAAATTTGCTACCTGCCTGCGTTGCTATCCAACTTATAAATTCCGCCATTTTTTGCCCAGCATGAGTTCTGTTCAGTACTATCATCACCCTCAGCCTTTTACACTGGAAAGCGGCGTTGTGCTTACCCATCTACGCATTGCTTACCACACGTATGGCACCCTCAATGAGCAGCGGGATAATGTAATCTGGATATGCCATGCTCTTACCGCAGACAGCGATATTGCGACCTGGTGGCCCGGTATGATTGGCATAGATGAAGCATTCGATACCGCTACGCATTTTGTGGTTTGTGCCAATATTTTAGGTTCCTGCTACGGTACAGATGCTACCGGATTAATTACCGATGGAGAAGCCCCGCTGCTACTCACCATCCGGGATATGACACAGTTGCACATTTTGTTGCGGCAGCATTTACAAATAAAAAAAATAGCCCTGTTAGTTGGTGGCAGCATGGGCGGCTACCAGGCTTTGGAATGGGTATTAGCTGAACCAAACCTTGTTCAAAAACTATTACTCATTGCTACCTCCGCTACCGAAACGGCCTGGGGCATTGCCATTCATACAGCGCAACGATTAGCTATAGAAGCTGATGCTTCCTGGCTGCAAAATGGCGAAGGCAAAAACGGGCTGAAAGCCGCACGGGCTATTGGTATGCTCATGTACCGCAGCTACGAGCAGTATGTAATTGCCCAGACTGATACTGCCGAAAAAATGGACAATTTTAAAGCTTCATCTTACATACAATACCAGGGAGAAAAGCTGGTACGCCGGTTTGCAGCTAAAAATTACTGGCTGCTAACTAAAAGCATGGATAGCCACAATATTAGCCGGGGCCGGGGCGGCAATACAGGCGAAATCCTATCGCAAATTCAACAGCCTACACTCATCATCGGTATCAGCAGCGATTTGCTGAATCCCATTTCGGAACAGAAAAAACTAGCGGCTCACATGCCACAAAATGAATTACATATCATCGATTCATTCTATGGCCACGATGGCTTTTTAACCGAATCAGCTGCTATTGGAACGATTGTAAAAAACTGGATGGCGAAATAGGTTCAAGTTAGCAAAGTTCAGGATGCCATAACTTCCTTTTCCGTTTGAAAAATCTTCGTCAGCAACTGATATAACTCAGGATGTTTTTCCTCCAGCTTTTCCGGTTGGGTAAAAAAGTATTCCGACGCTACGGCCAGAAACTCGGCTTCGTTTGTAGCACCATACACATCTATATCC
>CAXTDG010000806.1:0-2086 GCA_964242675.1 uncultured Chitinophagaceae bacterium | reverse complement strand
GACGCAATGTTTTTACCATAAACGCCTTTACCGCAGCAAACAGCGCCGGATCATCGTAGTAATTATAATTCACCCATTTGCCGGGAGATTTGGTAATAATAAAACCCAGCGGGCAAAGAGAATTAATATAAAACTGCTGGTAAAAATGATCTGCACCACCCATAGCAGCTATCATTTTATAAATAAAAAAGGAGGAAGGCTCGTTGGACGAATGCCCTTGTGCATCAATACTACAAACCTCCTGCAACCGTTTAAAGTCAGTGAAGGGAACACCAGTCAATCCACCGCCAAACCGGCCCGGATTGATACCAAAAATGCCCCAGCGTTTTTGATTATCAGTATAATATTTTTCGTAAAAAGCATCAGCACATTGCAGTGTAAAAGCTTCCTCTTTAAAGGGATTGAGTACGCCTACATTTTGTGGCAGCTTAGCCTTTAATTGCAGGCTTCGGTTGAAGATTTTTACCCGGTCAGCAAAGGTGGTGTCGGTTGTCATGACTATATAACAAAGCAAGCCCTCAATTGCTTACTACCTCATACTTCTTTTTTGCTTGTTGCCTATTGCTCATTGTTTAGATCCGGTCGCCGTTCGGCAGTGCGTTGCAGGCTTTGCTCGTAGCGCCAATCTTCTATTTTTTTAGGGTTGCCGCTTAGTAGCACTTCCGGCACTTTCAGGCCCCGCCATTCAGCCGGTCGGGTATATACGGGTGGGGCTAGTAGTCCATCCTGAAAGGAATCGGTAAGAGCACTGGTTTCGTTGTTAAGTACACCAGGCAGCAGGCGACCAATAGAATCAACCAGCACGGCCGCAGCTAGTTCACCACCACTCAATACATAATCGCCAATCGAAATTTCAAGCGTTACAAACTGGTCCCGGATGCGTTGATCAATGCCTTTATAATGACCGCATATCATCAACAGGTTTTTGCTCAGCGAAAGCCGATTAGCTAAACCTTGTTTCAAGGTTTGCCCGTCTGGCGTTAGGTAAATGATCTCATCATACTTACGCTCTTGTTGCAGGCTTTCAATAGCATTGGCCAGCGGTTCGCACATCATTACCATACCGGCACCTGCGCCAAATTGGTAGTCATCTATTTGCCCATATTGATTTATTGCCCACTGCCGTAATGCATGGGTGTACACTTCTAACAGGCCTTTATCCTGGGCCCGCTTCATGATGCTATGATTCAATGGGCTTTCCAACAATTCGGGCAGTACTGTGATGATATCGATACGCATGGGGCGAAGGTAAGCCGGGCAGTATTTATAGATGAGCAAGGTTTGCAACGATCCGAAATAGCAATTGAAAACTGCCCTATACTCAATGGCAAGTTCGGTGACTTGCATTTACAATTTTCAACAGTTAAGTTTGAGACTGTATATTTCTTCATCTCAAAACCTGCCCTATGGAAATAAAAGTAGTACGCTCTGTTTTCAACCCAAAATCAACTCTTGGAAAAATGTATCTCAACGGTGAATTTTTTGCCTATACCTGCGAAGACACGGTGCGAAATTTGAACGGCGATCCTAAAAAGAAAATAAAGAACGAAACGGCTATAGATGCTGGTAAATATGAAGTGGTGCTCACTTTTAGCAACCGCTTCAAAAAATACCTGCCCCTGCTGATAAACGTAAAATGCTTTGAGGCTATTCGGATACACGGAGGCAATACTGCAGCCGATTCTGAAGGCTGCATTTTAATTGGTGCCCAAGGCGATATGCAGGGCCGCATCTGGAATTGTGCCAGCAAGGTAACTAACCTGGTTGCAGCCCTAAAATCGGTTGAAAAGAAGGAGAAAAGCTGGATAGAAATTGTGGATGAGAAATAGGAGATTGTAATTAGGTGATCTGCTTTTAAGCAACTGATCCCCTATTCTTTTGCAGTTGCAGCTATCATTTTTTCTGTAGGTGAAGGCTGTATAGTTTCATTCTCATTCAAATACTTTAGTAGCGACAATTCCTTCATTTTTGTTTCCAGCACAATGTCTATGTCTTTGCCGTAGGTGTTGATGGATTGATGCACCCAATCGGAATGGGCTTCCTTTTTACTGGTAGGGTCCTCGTAATCCCGGCGGCTGCTGGAGTA
>CAXTDG010000805.1:0-2089 GCA_964242675.1 uncultured Chitinophagaceae bacterium | reverse complement strand
GAATGTGGTAGACTGACCACCTGCACTGGTATAGCTGATTGATTTTACAGAAGAAATATACAAACGCTTTACATCTTCTAAAGCCAGGCGATATTCTGTAGGAGCATTGAAACCGGGAATATGTACCTGCATGCCTTTGGAATGGGCTACAATAATATCATCGTTATCTAATTGAAAAACCAGTTCATTGTCGGATGCTACAACACCATTGGTAGCTGGGAAGATAGTGAACTGTACAAAAACAGCAGTATCTTCTGAACGAAGCGCTATTTTAAAACCTCTGCTACAAATTTTGTTTACCCATTCGGCAGTAGTGCCAATGTAATGGATGTGAGAGGCAGCATCCGTTTCGGAAATTTTAATGTGTTGAGCTTTGCTCATTAAGCTGCAAATAAGCAGCATGGTTGTGAAGGTGGATTTCATGATAGGGTTGATTATAAATATTGGTATGGATTTGAAATTACAATGTGGCTTTTCGATCAGTATTTTTTTAGCTACAGAAGGCTTTGCCGTAATTGCTGTTGCAAAAATATAGTCACAACATTAATTTTTCGTCAAGCGAATTATTGAAAAAATTAAAACAAACGTTTGCAATTTGAAATCATCAAATCGCAAACGTTTGCTGTTGCAAAGAAGATTTAAATACACCTGTAACAATAGATTTTGTCAAGCTGAACTATAGAGAAATGAAATTTATGAAGCGTTGTTTGAAATTTTCGAAGGCAGAATAAATGAATAAGATGTTCATTAACCATAAATAACGTTGGCTGCATTTAAACTTCTTCTTTCGGCATCTATCTTGCCTTTCTTACAAAAAATAAAATCATGAAAAAGATTCTTGTTGTATGCTCGTTGCTAATGCTGTTTGTTATTGGCGCATCTGCACAACCGGGCCAGGGTGGTGATACTACCGGCCGTGCCCAACGTATGAAGGAAATGCATGACCGCCAGAAAGCCGGCCTAATGGATCAGGCAAAACTTACCAGCGACGAAGCCGACAAAGTGCTAGACATTCAAACAGCTAGCATGAGTGGCATGCGTGGCATGCGGGACCTAAGCGATGATGAACGCAAAAAAAAGCGTGACGAAAAGCAAGCAGAAAAGGAAAAGAAATTTAAAGCCATTCCATTGACCGACGAAAAAATGAAAGCCGTTAAGACATACATGGAGTCTCAAATGCGTGGACGTGGACAAGGTGGACCTCGGATGCAAACACCTCCCCCTGCACCACAGCAGTAGTCATTACCGTTTTATAAAACAAAAATCCCGTCTTTCATATTTGAAGACGGGATTTTTGTTTTAATAGCTTTCTATTTTATATCATGTCTTTTAGTTTCTCAACTACCATATCTACTTCTTCCCTGGTGTTGCTATGGCAAAATGAAAACCGTACTGCCACCTGGTTAGGATTGTTATTAATAGCCCGAATAACATGGCTTCCAGCGTCGGCACCGCTGGTACAGGCACTGCCGCCACTGGCACAAATATGATTGATGTCAAGATTAAAAAGGAGCATTTCACTCTTTTCCGTTTTAGGAAGTGAAGCATTCAAAACGGTATATAAACTGTTGCCTAAAGGGTCGCCATTGAATGAAGTATCTGGAATATCTTGCTGCAATTTTTCCATCATGTACAGCTTTAGTTCTTTTATGTAAGCAGCATGATTATCATGGTTTTCGGTAGCCATTTGCAATGCTTTTGCAAAGCCTACTATTCCATACAAATTTTCCGTACCAGCCCTCATATTCCTTTCCTGGCTGCCGCCATTTATAAAGGGTTTTATTTTTATGTTTTCGTTGATGTACAGAATACCCACTCCTTTTGGCCCATGAAATTTATGACCAGCACCCGTAATAAAATGCACTGGTGTGTTTCGCAGATCGAAGGGGTAGTGGCCAACGGTTTGTACCGTATCGCTATGAAAGATGGCTCCGTACTTTTTGCAAATCTCACCAACCGTATTAATGTCGGTAATGTTACCAATCTCATTGTTGGCATGCATCAGTGTTACTAGCGTTTTTTCTTTTGATGAGGCCAGCAGATTTTCCAAGTCTTCCAGATCAATATGGCCATCCGGTAGCAGCTTCAC
>CAXTDG010000804.1:0-2098 GCA_964242675.1 uncultured Chitinophagaceae bacterium | reverse complement strand
GTGCTGTAGTAACAGACCCCGCAAATAAAATTTTATATGCAAGCCAGTCGTTTGCCGATGCACTGGGCTATAAAATGCAGGAACTAAATGGTGTTGAATTTTCTATTGCCCCTGCCAAGGAGGGGCCGGTTTTGGAAAACGGTATAAACACCGCAGAGGAACCATCCAAACAGGGTTATGTGGTTCAGAAAAACGGAGCAAAAGCACTGGTTGATTATGAATCCGTTCTATTAGAAAACCCTGATGCAGGGCAATATACACTCAGCCGGATATCGAACCTGGAAGGCTATGTGCAATACAGCCGGTTGACAGAGTGTAAAGAAACACTTGAAAATATTCTGGATAATCTGGCTGCATCCATTATTGTCATTACGCCGGAACTGCTCGTTTTACATAATAATGCCACATTTCTGAATACATTCCAGTTAGACACAAGTATACCGGAGCGTGCCTCATTAAAGGAAATTAAGAACTCCTTCTGGCAAAATGAGAACGTGTTGTACCAATTGAAAGATAATTATGAACACGACCAGCATAATTTTGATACGGAACTTGACTGGGACAATGATACAGGCGAAAACAAAACCTTTAAATTTATATCAAGGCTGATTCATAAAAGTGATGACGATAAAGGGCATAAGATTATGCTCGTTATTACAGATATCACAGAGGAAAAAGCCAACCAGACGGGCCGTAACCGGCAGATCCGGCATATTATGCATGAGCTGCGTAATCCACTCAGCAACCTGGCACTTTGCGTTGAACTGTTGGCAGATAGCACAAAGGAAAATAATCAGGAAGACACTGCCGTTTTTTTATCAAAAGCCGGCAATAGCATTCAGCGGATGAAGCAATTAATTAATGACCTGAATGAGGCGAAGTAGTGAATGGTCAATGGTGAATAAATCCCGAAGTTTAGATCCTGCTTCTGGCTTTTCGGTCTTCTCATCTTCCAGACTTTCCGTCTTCCTGTCTCAAACGGCCATTGCTATCAGTATAGCCGTGTAATGACAAATAGCTGCCAGTAACACCAGCGTATGCCAGTACGCATGATGGTACACCCAGCGCCTCCATAAGTAGAATACCAAACCCGATGAATACAGTAAATTACCAATTAGTATCAATACAATTACCTGCCCGGGCATCGCCTTAAAAAAGGCATTACCCGTCCATATCAGCATCCAGCCCATCATCACATAAATAAGCACAGACAACCTTCGAAAACGGTTGACAAAAAATATTTTAAAAAAGATACCCAAAACTGCTAACGACCACAATACCAACAGCATGACTATGCCTTGTGTATTATAAAAATAGCGGAGTATCAGCGGGGTGTAGCTACCGGCTATTAAAAAATAAATACTGATGTGGTCAAGAATCTTCATCACCTCTTTTACGAGTGGCTGCTGAAAGCCGTGGTACAAGGGGGAAAAAGCAAACACCATCAGGAAACTAAAACTGTAACCCGCTGCTCCGGCTAAACTATAGTTGTCATGTTGATGAGAAGCCACAATTGCCAGCACGGGCATAGCAATAATGCTGAATAACACACCTATACCATGAATAATACTGTTGGTCAACTCCAGCTTCAATACAGATACAGGTATTTTTTCAGGCATTTAAGTTATGAAATAGACGATAAGCAATTTGCAACATGCAAACGCAATACAGTACAGGGATTCCTGCTACCAATCGGAAATAGTTTAGCAGGTTTTGCATCGTCAACCCATGCTATGGAAAGCTGGTTTTATTTTCAGCCGGCCCTTCGGATGAAGTAAACAGGTTGCCCAGCTTTTGCATGAAACTGCTCAGTGGGCCTTCCATCTTATTTGTACGGTCATCTATGGTATTATCATTCAGCATGTCACCGGCATGAAGTTCGGCAGGCAGATAGGTAAGGATATCCCTTCGCTGGCCAAGCAGATAATCTTTTAGCCCGGTGGTACCGTTTCCACTTTTAATATTTTGATTAAGTACATTTACTGCTTCCCCGGCGATATACTCCATTTTCTGATGCGCTTCTTCCGTTGTTACACCTGCATAGTCCGCTACATGTTGTATAATATCCTGCTCGTTATCAGCAAACATACTGCCGGTC
>CAXTDG010000803.1:0-2098 GCA_964242675.1 uncultured Chitinophagaceae bacterium | reverse complement strand
TAGCGCGTGGCGTACCGCCCTGGTGTCTTCTGTTATCAGCCATCTGTTCCTCCAGTTTTTTGGGGTGATTACCCAAAAGCCTGCGGTGTTGTTTTTTGGCTGGATAGGGCTAGATAAAGTGCATCTGTGGGTGCAGCAGTTGCCTTTTATACTAGGGTTGTTGCTGGCCTTTTTTACTACCGATTTATTCCAGTACTGGGCACACCGCATTTTTCATACGCATGTGTATTTGTGGCGGTTTCATTCCGTGCACCACTCCACGCAGCACATGGATTGGCTGGCGGGTAGCCGTACGCATTTCATCGACATTTTCTTTACCCGTGCCATGACGTTTATACCGCTGTATGTGCTGGGTTTTTCTACCGCTGTTTTCAATGCGTATATTATTTTCATTGCTATACATGCCGTGCTGATACATGCTAATACCCGGATCAATTTTGGCCCGCTGAAGTATATTTTTACCACCCCACAATACCACCACTGGCACCACTGCGAAGACCCGAAGTACTACGGCAAAAACTTCGCTTCCATCTTCCCGGTAATTGATATGATGTTTGGAACTTACTACCTGCCCGGCAACACCTGGCCTGCCGGTACCGGTGTGCATGAGGGCAGCTATCCCAAAGGGTTCATCAAACAAACCATTTATCCGTTTACCAAAAGCCCGTTCGACAATGATTTGAATATGGAGGAGCGGAGTGACAGATAAGGATTTACTTAAAAAAAGAACACCCGATACAGTTAACTGCATCGGGTGTTTTAGTATTGTTATGTTGCTTATTAAATGCGATTAGTACCAATAGCATCAATCTCTGATTGCATGGGGTCAACACCATCCGGGCCATGGTAAACAGCATCACCAAAACCAAGTATGGGGAAGAAAATAAAACCCAGGAAAATAAGCCCGATACCAAAACCGGTAGTTTTTCCAAAGCACTTTGCCAGTGCTATATACAACACAAATGCTATGTATATATTAAGGAACGGAATAAAAATGAACCACCAGTTTTTTACACCTGTAATTTTACTTAAGATGTAAATGTTGTAAAATGGGACAAGGGCTGACCAGCCCGGTTGGCCTGCTTTTTCATACACTTTCCAAACACTTGCAATAATAAAAACAATAAATGCCAGGTAGATAAATACACCCAGTGCCATAGTAAATCAAGTTTTAAAGTTTAAGTATTTTCAAATTAACAAAATCCCTTTCATTTAAAATCAAAAAGCAGATCAGGTAATGAGCAAGTAAAGGTTTTTAAATAGTATCGGGTTATTATAGAAGAATAATGTATAGCTGAGTCATAAAAAATCCCGATGCCTTTAACATCGGGATTTCTGTATTTTTCTTTACTTCCCCCGCAAGGTCTCTGGTTCTCTGACCCTGCGGCTCGCTGGCCTCCTCTTATTAGTTACTCCGCTCATACAGACTGATGCGATTTCGCAGGGTTAAAGAGTAGGAGCCACTGCGAGGGCGGAAAGTGCCTCACTCACCAGACCAGAAAAATTACGAACTGCAACTCAGCATAGAACAACCTGCTTGCTGGCTAGCCCATGTTGGCCGCTTTTGAAAGAATTCATCGTGGTTGGAGGAATAGGGAGTTTTCATAGCTTGTTGCAGTTGTACAAACAGGCTGTCATCTCCTTGTTCCAACGCTTCTATTGCCTGGTGAAGCAAGTAGTTACGCAGTATAAACCGGGGGTTGTTTTCCTGCATTCTTTTCAACGATTCTTCGTGGGAGATCGTGTTCCTTTCTTTTCTTTCGGTGTAGCGCTGAATCCAGGTGAAAAGGGAGTCCGATGCGGGTTCGGAAAGGTCTGTATAAAAGCTTTCTGAAAAGTGAGCCAGTATTGCTTCTTTGCTGGCTGCCGGTGCCGGGCAGTGGCTTAACAGCTGATAAAAAATGGTCATATCCGGTTGCACAGTTGCCAGCATTTTTTGCAGTTCTGTAATCAAAGGCACGTCTTCTGGTGCTACTGCATCCAATCCTAATTTGTTGGCCATCATCCTATAGTAGGCCTCCCAGTAAATAGCATCATAACTGTTGATTACATCTCCTAGCTCCTTTTTATTAGCTACCAATGGAAGGATGGCTGCCCC
>CAXTDG010000802.1:0-2098 GCA_964242675.1 uncultured Chitinophagaceae bacterium | reverse complement strand
GATAATAAGTGTCTTTGCCATACAGGTAGTCAATTGTAGGGGCAATAGATTGTGTACTGCCGGTAGTTTTATTCAGTACCGCTGTGCCAGGTAAATTGTCTGCTGTGGCAGTGTATAAGGAAAGCGTAGAAGGCAGCGGATAAATGGATGACGTGGACCAGCCATAAGGCCGCACATACATTTCAGCCTTCAAAATTTTGCGATACGCTTCCTCTGTACGGAAGCTGCGAATCGAAGGCAGATCAATACGAAGCTGCAAGCCGCCGGTATTTTGAATATAGCTTTTATTGCCAGTAAGAGTACTGCTAATTACTTGTGCGGTATTCGGTGTAAATGCCTGTAGTCCTGTTCCGGCACGGCTCGTTTCTATATGGTTAAATTGCAAATTATCTGATATATAAGTGCTGGTAATAAAACCAGTTTGCGGAAATGGATTACTGTAGTGATAATACACCTTTAGCATTAGCGAAGATGTTTCAAATGAGTACACTGCTTTGTTGCTGGTGGTTCCTTTAATGGAAACACCTTTTAGGTATTGGTAAAAGTGATCATTATCAGTAAGTGTATCGCTGCTGGTGCGTATCATGCGTAGCAGGTTGGTTCCGATGGAATTATCTACTGCCAGGCTAAAGGTATCTTTTACACCAGGTCTTATTAAGCCAGTGCCGGTGGCAAAAGGTGTTGTAGCTGTAGCAAAATGTTGTGTATTGTAGAAGTAGGTATTGTTTTCTAAGCTAAGATCTTCTGTTAGTTGATAGGCCTGTAAAGTAAATGGGGCCGTGGTATCTCCATAGTAGTTGCCACCAGGCACCACCAGCAGCCGGGTGCTATCGTACACAATGCCATCTGGTAAGGTGCCTATGCTTGGCGGCGCCAGGTGAAAATAGGTTTCAGCCTTCATGCTGCCGAACGTGGTATCGGTTTGGTTGCCTATTAACAGGGTACTGGTTTGTGAAGTAATAAAGCTATCCGACTGAATAGTAGTAAGCTGGTACGTAATAGTATCAATGTAGGAAATGTTGGGATCGGCAATGGTGGTATCACCAAAATCAATATCTACCTTTTTACAGGAAACGGCTGCTCCTAACAGTAGAATCAGCCCCATCATTTTTAATGCAACAGCAGTTGTTCTCATATTGGAGTCAAAGGAATTTGCTATCTGCAATTGCCTGTTGTGAAAAACGTTCAACGGCAATTTTTCAGCGACTTAGAACCACATTTCAGATACCCGCACTGTAATTGTGAAAGTGCTTTAACATTTAGAAAAATTTTACTGTGTTGAATGCTGCTGTCGCACAAAAAGCGGTATGTGTCGCTATCCTTTTTCGATTAACAGATTTTAAATTTTCGTCTCCGGTAAACAAGTCTTGTTTTGGCCCAAAATAAATTAACGCATGAGATTTTCTTCTTTGCTGGCATTCATAGCAGCCGCCTTTATTTTAAACGGGTGTAACAAAAGCAGTGATAGCACCGATACGCTGGGCAACTGGATTAAGCGAAGTGACTTTGAGGGAGTAGCCCGTACAGAAGCAGTCAGTTTTACTTTAAATAGCAAAGGCTACATCTGCACTGGCTACGATGGTACCAACCGGCTAAACGACCTGTGGCAGTTTGACCAGACAACTGGTACCTGGCGGCAAAAAGCCAGCCTGCCTGGTGCAGCCCGCAATTCGGCTGTAGCTTTTACTGCTGCTGGCAAAGGCTATGTGGGTACGGGTTACGATGGCCTCAATCGCCTGGCTGACTTTTACCAATACAACGACACAACCAACGTCTGGACACGCAAAGCAGATTTTACCGGAACAGCCCGTTATAGTGCAGTTGCATTTACAGTAAATGAAAAAGGATATGTAGGTACGGGCTACGATGGCAATCATTTGAAAGATATGTACCAGTACGACCCAACCACCAATGCCTGGACGCAAAAGGCCAGCCTGGGGGGCACCAAGCGTAGAGATGCCACCGCCTGGACCATTGGGGGCAAAGGGTACATCTGTGCAGGTATAAACAACGGTACGTATGTAAACGACTTTTGGGAGTACGATGCCACTGCAGATAGCTGGACAGAGAAACGTAAAATAAGCAATGTGAGCGATGA
>CAXTDG010000801.1:0-2101 GCA_964242675.1 uncultured Chitinophagaceae bacterium | reverse complement strand
AAATCTTCCTCCATAGTTTTTCAACAATTATAAAATTAATTTCTTTCTTCCAACAGTACCATGGAACAGGTCTCATTATGAAAATCGCAGACGCTATCTTTAGCGGTCCCAATTTCGCCATAGGTAAAGAACCCGATTAACGGCTTGTTCCAGATGGCTCTTAATTTCCCGGCTTCGTCTTCCATAATTGGGCCCAGTGCTAAATGCCTTGCTTTGCAGGAAAAAATAATAACAGCATCCGGATCAGCGATTATATTTTTTAAAATACTTACCTGTTCTGCTGTTTTATCAATTAAGTCAAAACCGGGCGGCACTGAAAACTGCACTTTACTTCCTTGCGGAATACCACCTGCAAATATCAAAGCCCGGCTTTCAATATCCACCATCAACGGTGCTCTCAAAACAACGTTACCATTGTCTTTTTTCAACTGCAACGGGTATTGTGCAAAATTCATAGCAATGATTTCAGAACGGTTGTCAACGCTTTCGGAAAACTGGAAAAATTTTACAAACACATCTACCGCAGGTTCGTCGTCAATGGTGTAAACAATATTGCCTTCTGATTTGGTAATTGTTTTTTCGACCCCAATATTATCCCAGCCGCTGGTAGCAAGGCCGGCAATATTAATTTTATCATTATCCAGCACCAGGCCGAGCAAGCCGGTACTTGTTTCGTACCCGTTGCTAAACACATACGATGCCTTCATGGTCAGGTCGTCCCCGGCCAGGCCGCCGTATAAGGGAATACTGCTATCACAATCTTTTACTCCGTTAATAATATGTTCGGCATCAATAGTAAGCCCACTTGAAATAACGATGATGGAGGGGCTGCTGAATGTGGCTTTTGCAAAGTGTGCCAGGTTGCAGGAGGCCTTATAGGTATCGGGTGATGCTTCACAAAATATTTTATAGTGTTCATTTTTTATATTCAGCAACATCACCACCGTTGAATGTTCCATGATTTCCGAATCCAAAATCTCCCCTGCAGTAGTAGCACCTATCACATTTACTTTCTGTTCGTTAAAAAAATCAATAAGGGCCTGCCGGTTCTGCATGGCAGAACAAAAAACAATAGCCAGGGTGGGCGTAAAATCCACATCCGTAGCTTTTGCATATTTGGTTTTTATCTGTTCAATATTTCCGCCATAAATATTTCTTGCTTCCATAATTTTAATTATTATATGATAGTTCGGGTACTTCTATTTCTTTTTTTATACCGGCTACAATTGCGGTGATATTTCTGATGATGATGGCAATTAGTTCAGGAATAAAAGAACCTTTTAGCGTATGGCTTAAAAAGGGATTCATCATGGTGGAAATGATGAAATTAATTGAATCCTCAGAAACAGTAGTGATGCCAAGTCGCTTTCTTAATTCGTTCATCAGCGTATTGCCGTAGCCGCTTTCTGTAAAGGAAGATGAAGTAACTACAATTTCAGGAACATGCTCTTTTTGATTTGGCGGGTTGCTAAAGCTGAATGTTGTGTAAACAGTATTATTAAAATCATTTACCTTCTTCATATCTCCCATGGGTTTGCCATCGCTATCGTAGTAGTTGTACATGTATGTAATGATTGTCTGGTCGCCACCTAATTCCTTGAATAAAGCGAATGCTGCCCGGTCCTTCAATAATTCATCGTTCGTTTTATTTACAATGCAATCCCGTATAAATTCGTATTGCTTTTGTACTTCCGCAGGGCTTTTACCTTGTTGTATGGCTGGTATAGGCACCAGCGGCACAATAAAGAAGGGTAGATTGGTAATGTTCATACAAACCATGGCAGCATACAGCCGCTTTGCATTAAAATAACATTCACCGGAAATTTTTCCGTAGCCACTCATATTGGGGCGAATCATGGTATGACTGAAATATACTGCTGCAGCAGCTGCACCGGGTTTGGAACCTTCTACTCCGTAAACACCTACCGTAGGGTCAACGCCACCATGAAAGACTACCGGTGCTGTAAAAGAGACCAGGTTACGCATGGCCGAATTGCGGTAACACAAACCACCGGCCGGGTAAGGAACATATCCTGATTTATGAGGATCTATGGTAATAGAATCGGCCATCTGCAATACCTTATACTGTTCGGTTACGTAT
>CAXTDG010000800.1:1224-2107 GCA_964242675.1 uncultured Chitinophagaceae bacterium | reverse complement strand
GGCTATTTACGAAGCAGCAACAGATGGCAAAAAACAACTGCGGTATATAGCCGGGAAATTTGCTAATCAGCTGTATGCAAGGCGTTTGGAAATAGGCGCAGAAGCCGCCGTACAGGAAATGAATACCATGGTATTTGGCGATTTGGAAAACCAGAAAAACTAGTAAGATGAATAGCCCTATAAAAGTAAATTCCATATCACACCTGCACCAGCTACTGGGTTTTGCCAAACTGGTTCATCCGTTGATCAGCCTGAACCGTAATACCGATATGGTTGTGGATCGGGAATTATTAAATCAAAATTTCCTTTTCAATTTCTACAAAATTTCCTTTAAGAAAACACTGAAGGGAAAGATGGGTTATGGCCAAGGCTATTACGATTTTGATGAGGGCGGGATGATTTTTACCGCTCCCAATCAACTATTATACACCAGCCAGGATGATATGGAATACGAAGGCGTTTCTTTATTAATTCATCCGGATTTTTTCAGAAACTATTCGCTGGCCACCAAAATAAAAACCTTTGGTTTCTTTTCCTACGCTGCCAACGAAGCCTTGTTTTTATCGGATAAAGAAAAGCAAATTATTTTTTCTGTTTTCGACAACATTCAAACAGAGCTGAACGGCACCATTGATGATTTTAGCCAGGATGTAATTATTTCGCACATTGAAGTATTACTCAATTATAGCAACCGTTTTTACAAACGGCAATTCATTACCCGCAAAGCAGTAAGCAGCGATTTACTGACCAAACTGGAAGCGCTTTTAAGTGAGTATTTCGAAAAAGAAGAAGCCCTTAACCTGGGGCTGCCTACGGTGGATTACCTGGCTCATCAACTCCATCTTTCGCCACGTTATTTGAGCGATATGTTGCGTTCTACCAC
>CAXTDG010000800.1:0-1214 GCA_964242675.1 uncultured Chitinophagaceae bacterium | reverse complement strand
GGGCAAAACGCACAGCAACTAATACATGAAAAGCTGATTGAAAAGGCGAAAGATTATTTAACGACCACTCATTTATCGGTGGCAGAAATAGCCTATCAGCTTGGGTTTGAGCATCCACAGTCGTTCAATAAATTGTTTAAAAACAAAACCCAGCAAACGCCGGTGCAATTCAAGCAAACGTTTTATCATAACTAAATCACTCCCATGGACATTAACGCATTTATAGTAGATTGGATAACCATTAGCAACAGCTACGATACGGAAAAATACCTGCAAAAATATTTGTCCAATGCAGTGCTGGACGATCCATCGGTCGGGAGAAAATTCGTAGGCCACAAAGGCATTCGGGAATATTATACCAGCTATTTTATTGGCTACAAAACGCAGACAAAATTGACGAGCTTAGATGTAAAAGACAACACGGCTCATCTGGAAGTAGAATTCACCGGTGAGTTCCCCGAAGGAAAAATTGATGGCATGTTTGACTTTGTTTTTGAGGGCGATAAAATAGCAACCGTGAAAGCAGATTTATTATAAAAAATGAGCAGCAATAATTCTCAACCTAGGCGCCGGACTCCATTCATAAGTGTTTTAAACGTTGCATGCTATGTATCAGTGCTATGTTCCTAACGATTGGCAACGCACAAATAATCGTCGTTCAGATCCTTCCTATCGTCAGGATGACAAACACTAAGTTTGATGATTAAAATTGTCTTCCTGACGATAGGAAGGATCCGCTGTAAGAATAGCACTCATTTACTACTATGTAACACTGCTCAATAACGTTTCGAACACTTATTGACAGACTCCTGCCCTATTAAGTAATAGCAGATTTACCATAAAAAAATGAGCAACAATAATTTCGACGATATCATCGTCCGTTCGCTGGAAATAAGAAAGAAATACCACGAATTAGAACTGCAACACCACGGCAGTGAATGGACAGTGGAAGAAGATGCACTAGCCTTTTTAACCGATGCCGGATTGGTGGGCAGGAATATTATGTCGCAGCAAGGACGATGGCCGAAAGCCAACAGCCCGGCAGAACTAGAGCACAAACTAGGCGAAAGCATTTGGTGGCTGATTGTATTGGCAGATAGAACCAGTATTGACATAAAAGAAGCCGTGAATAATTTCCTGGCGAAAACAGAAGGCCTTTTGAATAAAGACTGATTGAAGATGTAAAAAAAGAACGTAGGCGACAGTGAGGGAGG
>CAXTDG010000799.1:0-2110 GCA_964242675.1 uncultured Chitinophagaceae bacterium | reverse complement strand
CCCCTGTTATACACAACAGGGGATTTTTTATTTGCGGAAAAAGGATTTACGCAAAAGGAAATTCCTTTCCTGCACTTACATTTGTTTTCAAACAAACCCGGTTGCATGTTTAGGCTTTTTCTTGATATACCTACTGCTTCCCCTTCGCAATACTTACCTATTGGTATTCAATTGTTCTTTGCGTTGGGAATGGTAGCTACAATCATTTTTGTATCACACTTTTTAGGTCCTAAGCGTACCACCACAGATAAGCTGGAAAACTTTGAAAGTGGAATTGACCAAATTGGTAATGCCCGCCAACCGCTGGCAGTAAAATATTTTCTGGTTGCTATTCTATTTGTGTTGTTTGATGTAGAGGTAATTTTCTTTTACCCGTATGCGGTCAATTTCAGGCAACTCGGCTGGGCAGGGTTCGGCGAAGTAGTAATGTTTGTAGGATTTTTCTTAGTAGGCTTCATTTATATCATTAAGCGGGGGGCTTTGGAATGGGAAGATTAATAACATAATCTTTTATACGCTTCTACCCAACCAGATGCTCAAGCCAGGTGTTTTATTAATTACTACTCTCACACAGTTCACCCTTAAATAAGAAATTACATGTCTAACATATTTACAGGCCGCCCGGTGCGGTTCAATAATAGTAAAAAGCAGGAAGTAGAAGTACCGCAGGGTACTATGGGGGAAGGTTTCTTTGTAACAAAACTGAGTGATGTAGTGGGTTTGGCTCGCAAAAATTCGCTGTGGCCGCTTCCCTTTGCCACCTCTTGCTGCGGTATTGAGTTTATGGCAACCATGGGTAGCCATTATGATTTGGCTCGCTTTGGTAGCGAACGGGTTGGTTTTAGCCCCCGCCAGTGCGATCTGTTGATGGTAATGGGAACCATTGCTAAAAAGATGGCTCCGGTACTCCGCCAGGTTTACTTGCAAATGGCAGAACCACGTTGGGTATTGAGCGTTGGTGCCTGTGCCTGTAGTGGTGGTATTTTCGATACGTATTCTGTTTTGCAAGGCATTGACCAGATTATTCCTGTACACGTTTACGTCCCAGGATGTCCTCCACGCCCGGAAGCTATTATTGACGGTATTTTGAAAATACAAGACCTGGTGCAAAACGAAAGTATCCGTAGGCGGGGCGGTGAAAAATATAAAGGCTTGCTGGAAGGATATGGAATCCAATAACGTGAATCGTCAATCGTCGATCGTGAATGCAATTTTGATTCTCATGACTGGTGATTGAATATTCACGAACTCCGATTTTCATTAACGACTCACGATTCACGATGCAACTGACTAACGAATACATACAGCAACGGCTTACTGAAAAGTTTGAAGGCTTAACTGACTGGCAAACGCCATATGGCATGCTTACTTTTACAGCACCGAAGGATCTAAACCTTAAAATCATGCAGTTTTTGTATGACGATGTTGAATTAGGTTTTCGTTTTTTGACAGACCTCACTGCAGTACATTACCCTGATCGTAAAGGAGAAGAAATAGCCGTAGTTTATCACCTGCACAACATGCAGAAAAATGCACGGCTGCGTTTCAAGGTGTTTTCTCCAGCGGAAAAACCAGATGTATTTACAGCTACCAAACTGTATGAAACGGCTAACTGGATGGAACGGGAAACGTATGACAACTTTGGTGTAAACTTCGTTGGCCACCCTAACCTGATCCGTATTTTGAACGTGGATGAAATGACTTATTTCCCGTTGCTAAAACAATATCCGCTGGAAGACCAGACCCTCATTTATAAAGATTATAAGATGTTTGGCCGTGCCGGCAGATATGACTTTCGCAATAAACATCATCTGCAAACTGGTATAGGAACCATTAGCGAAGCGGAAAAGAATTAAAGCTGATGCTTTTAGATAACCAGTCGTACTTATCACACCCAAAAAGGCAAGTCTGATATAATAAATCTTGTTATTAGTTACTAGCTAATAGCCATTAGTCGAAAAGTTTTATGAGTGAAATAACTACCACATCGCCAAAGCATGTGCACCTGCCGGAAGGCAGCCTGCAACAGCAAACAACTACTATCAACCTGGGGCCAACCCACCCGGCTACGCATGGTGTATTCCAGAATATTGTAGAGTTGGATGGCGAA
>CAXTDG010000798.1:0-2113 GCA_964242675.1 uncultured Chitinophagaceae bacterium | reverse complement strand
TATACCTGCAAAGTCAGTGGTATCAGCTAACTGCTAAGCCGCATACTTACTCCAGCAACCCAATAGAAGTGCTGGATGTAAGCATTTTGCAAACCCATGTCTTAGATAAATTGCTCAATATTGCTGACCCACGAACCGACAAACGCATTGACTTCGTTGGTGGCATCCGGGGAATGGAAGGATTACAACAACGGGTAGATAGCGGTGAAATGCAAGCTGCTTTTAGCCTGTACCCGGTTAGCATAGAGCAGCTTTTCGAAATAGCTGATAGCGGAGAAGTGATGCCCCCCAAAAGCACCTGGTTCGAACCAAAATTGCGGGACGGCCTTTTAACACATACCATTTACCCGGTCAACTAAATTTGGCCCATGAAACGTTTGACGATTATAACTGTTTTGCTTTCAGTTGCAATGCTGGCACAAGCTCAGCCGCAGCAAGATGTAGAGCAGCTTATTAATACAGCCCGTAGCTTTCAGCGCCAGGGCGATTATGACAATGCTGCCCTAGTGCTCAACCGGGCCTTAGAACAATCCCCCAACGACGCCAACCTGATAAAAGAACTGGCTTACAGTTACTACCTGCAAGGCACTTACGATAAGGCAGTAAATGAAGTAAAGAAAATTATTGATAGGGATGATGCTGATGAGCAAACGCACCAGATAGCTGGAACGGTTTACCGCCGGATGCAAAATTTTAGAGAGGCAGATCGCATCTATAAAAAAGGAATAAAGAAGTTTCCGGCCAGTGGAGCACTGTATAGTGAATACGGACAGTTGCAATACGATAAAGACCAAAGTAGCGGTGAATTCATTAAAACCTGGGAGCAAGGAATTCAACTTGATCCTAACTATAGCGGCAATTATTACAACGCCTGCCGCTACTACGCCACTACCGGCAACCTGATGCGGACTGTATTGTATGGTGAATTGTTTGCCAACCTGGAAAGCTACAGCAACCGTACCGCCGAAGTTAAAAACCTGCTGCTGGATACTTACAAGCGTTTCTTTACAGCTGGCAAGGCTGCCAATACGAATAGCTTTGAGCAACAGGTAGCGGATGAATTAGGTAAGCAAAACAAGCAAACTTCTATGGGGATTACCCCTGAAGTATTGACGGCAGTACGTACATTATTTGTGCTCGATTGGTACAGCAAAACCGATAATCCTGCTTACCGTTTGTTCGATTACCACCGGCAATTGTTGCAGCAAGGCATGTTTGATGCCTACAACCAATGGTTGTTTGGCAGCGTGGCAAGTGCAGCTACTTACCAAAACTGGATAACCGCCCATTCCGATGAAAACAAAACCTTCACTGAGTTTCAACGGGGCCGGGTGTTCAAAGTTCCGGAAGGACAATATTATAAGTGAGTATCGTGAGGCGTGAATCGCCAACGGTTCTAAGCTGTTGATCAGTCGTCTGTCATTTGCTCTTCTTCCTGATTTCCGGTCTTTCCGTCTTTCGGAATATTCCTGGGTTTCGCATCACTGGTGGCATTTTTTTTTACCGTTTTCTTTTTGGGCCGAGCTATTGTAACTCCGGTTGAGCTTTTACGGCGATGGCACCGTTCAACAATTATCTATATATTAGGCTTTACTGACACGAAGAATATTTCGAGTAATAAATAAGGAAGGCCTCATTTTAAACGAAGCCCTTGTTTGTAGAAGGAATCAAAATCATTACGGTTCTTCCTCCTCCCCGTTGGGGAGGCCGGGTGGGGCCGCCTTTACACCGGATCTACATCAACCACTACATATACACCACTATAACTACGGTCGTGACGCAGTTCTATAATATGCTGCCGCAGTAGTTGCTTGCATCGCTGTAGGCCAGCAGGTTGCGTAGGTAGTTTCAGCATCAACTCATGAATAAACTGATTGCGGATGCGGCTCACAAACGGCTCTGCCGGGCCAATGATATAGTTGCCATACCGGGGCTGTAGCTTTTCAGCAAGGTATTGGGCAGCCTGCTCTGCAATATTTTTATAACGATGCTTGCATTGAATTTTTATTAACCGGCTAAAGGGCGGATAGGCGTATTGCTTTCGGTATTCAATTTCTGTATTGAAGAATCGCTCATAATCATGGGCTGCCTGTATTACCTCCAGCAGTGGATG
>CAXTDG010000797.1:0-2116 GCA_964242675.1 uncultured Chitinophagaceae bacterium | reverse complement strand
CTACCAATACCGATGGGGTCAATAGTAACTACTTCTACAAACGCTATAACATCCGTTCCAACCTGGATATTCAGGCTACTAAAAATTTGGCTCTGCGGTTAGATGTGACGAGCCGTTTTGGTGATATTAATGAACCATTTAGCAGTAACGTTATTGGTAATATTTTCGATTTCTCCCTTATTCATCCTTATTCTGCCCCATTCCTCAACCCCAATGGTAGCTTTGCTTACGCTACTGACACCAAAAGCCAGATGCCTACCATCAATGCCATGCTACAATCCAATGGTTATAGAAGGCAGCGTCGCACCGACTTCAACGTGCTGTTTGGCTTTACCGAAAAACTGGATGACATTACCAAAGGCTTATCCCTGATAGGTCGTATTGCCTACGCTGGTGTAGAACAGAATACACTCAATCTTTTCCGGGGTGGGTTCCCGCCATCCTACCGCTACGATCCGCTGGGTAAAACCTACACGCTAAATACAGGAGTAAGCACAGGTGGATACACGCTGTCTGAATACCGTACTATCGGAAATACCGATCTACGGGATCAACGGCTTAATGTGCAGTTTTACCTCAACTACGATAGAACATTTGCTGCCCATCATATTAGTTCCCTTTTACTATGGAACCAGCAGGGCTACCGGGTAGATAGCCACGGAGCTGTGGCACAAAAATCAAGAGGTTACTCCCTGAAAGTAGGGTATGATTATCAACAGAAATACCTCCTTGATTTCAATGCTGCTTATAATGGTTCCGACCGCTTTCAGGCTTCTAAACGGTTTGGATTTTTCCCGGCCATTGGAATTGGCTGGAATATTTCCCAGGAAAATTTCTTTAAAAATACTCTCCCTAGTTTGAAGTTGGTAAAGTTGAGGGCTTCTTACGGCCTGGTAGGGTCTGATGTGGCACCGGGTGACCAATACTTGTACAACCAGGTGTATGTACAAGGCGGTGGCTATAGTTTTGGGCAAAATAATCAGGGTGTTCCTACTATTTACGAAGGAGCCTTGGGCAACAACAACGTTACTTGGGAAAAAGCAAAAAAGCTTGATATCGGTTTAGATGTAAATGCCTTTAAAGATAAAATCTCTTTAACGGTTGATTATTTCCATGAGAGAAGATACGACCAGTTAGTAGTAAGGCAGGATATACCACTGATGCTGGGTATTGGCATATCGCCATCTAACGTGGCCATAGTGGTAAACCGTGGTTGGGATGGACAGATTACTTATCGTGATAAAGTTGGACCATTTCAATACAGCATTGGGGTAGTACTTTCTTACGCTAAAAATAAGGTGTTGTACCAGGCAGAAGCACAGCCACGCTATCCATGGCTTGCCCGTACAGGGCGGCCAATCAATCAGCCGTTTGGTTATACTTTCTTAGGTTATTATTCACAAGCCGACGTAAGTGATGCAAAAGTAGCTAAGCCCGTATCTGCTATTCCTATTCAGGCGGGTGATCTTAAATATCGAGACGTAAACAACGATGGAGTAATCGACCAAAACGACATTACCGCTATTGGCAATCCCAATCTTCCTAATACCAATATGGGGGTGCCTATCCGGCTGGCTTACAAAAATGTAGATTTGAATGTGCTTTTCCAAGGTGCATTTGGGTATAGCTTAGGTCTAGTTGGTAATGCTATTGAACCTTTCAAAAGTCAGTTTCAGCCCCTGCACCAAATGAGATGGACGCCTGCTACTGCAGCCACCGCCGAATTTCCAAGGCTGACCAGTAACCCTACTACTGTAAATAGCCCATCATCTTACTATTCCGATTTTTGGCTCATTAATGCCCATTATGTGCGTTTGAAAACAGTAGACATTGGCTATCAGGTTCCGAATAAACTTTTACCCTTTAAAATCAACAACGGCCGTTTTTATCTAAGTGCCTATAACCTGATCACTTGGAGTAATATCACTAAAAAGTACCAGCAGGATCCAGAGGTTACTTCTAACAGTGCAGGCGATGCTTATTTAAACCAGAGAGTTATTAATTTGGGACTACAGGTTGGTTTTTAATTCAATATTGTTTTATGCTTAATAAGCAGTGTACCGATAAAACGAACAATCAGCAAAGTTCCATCATCTTTGCTTCCAAAGCATGAAGC
>CAXTDG010000796.1:0-2119 GCA_964242675.1 uncultured Chitinophagaceae bacterium | reverse complement strand
CCATTTACATTGAGCCTTTCCGTGCTGCGTCATTCCCAATAGTGAGAGACCTGAAGGTAGACCGTAAGGCATTTGATAAAATCATTCAGGCGGGTGGGTTCGCTTCGGCATCCACTGGTGAAGCGCCGGAAGCCAATGGGATTTTGATACCGCACGCCATTGCGGAAGCCGCTTTTGATGCTGCAGCTTGCATCGGGTGTGGTGCATGTGTGGCAACTTGTAAAAACTCCAGTGCAGAACTTTTTACTGCTGCAAAAATTACCCATTTGGCACTGCTGCCGCAAGGGCAGATTGAGCGGGCCGGGCGGGTGATTGCTATGGTAGATCAGATGGATGACGAAGGGTTTGGGCATTGTACCAATACCGAAGCCTGTGAGGTAGAATGCCCGCAGGAGATCTCTGTAGCGCATATCGCGCGAATGAATTATGAGTACAATAGGGCGCTGACTATTTCAGATTAAAAGAGGTAAAAGGGTAGCTGTTTTCTAATGCTTAAGCCAGGACAGGTTGAACGATTCCAATTTGAAACCAGCTTAACAAATTTAAATGAACAATGAAGCAATGTATCTCTGATCTGTTGATAGATTGACCATGGTATGTTATAAAAAGCAATTGAAGCGAGTTTGGAATATTAAAGAGACTTCGAATTTATGCGCGGCCTTTTTATTTTTGTGGCTTCAACATTAACAGGGATGATACGGCTGGTAAACCGTTCTGCCGGTACGGTCATCTTACGCATTTCTTTAACTTCTTCAATGATTACCGGTTTTTCTACAACCAGCCTCACAGTTAATTCACGCTCGCCCAGCATTGTTCCATCCAGGGCTTTTATTATTTGTGTCGCATCCTTCAGACTGGCCGTTTCAATAAAGGCATAACCCTTACAGATCCGGGTTTGCTTATTGCGCACTATTTTGATAGTTGCTACTTCGCCATGATGACTCAGCAACTGTACTAAGCTAAGTTCTGTAATTTCTAAAGGGAAGCCGCCCAGAAAAATTTTAGTCATCGGTGTATTTTATTTGTAATAAAAGTTAGACACTGTTTTTCTATGATATATTCCACTATTCAAAAGAATCATTTTTTTACTAAAATAACCATCATCTACATGCAATTGTCCCAAAGATGTGAATAGCTGTTAATAGCTGTGTATAGTTATTTTAAGTATGACAATACACTGCTGATACAACAAGCCAAACCACCAAGAATAACCGCCGCAATGGAATAAATACCATGCAAATAGAAGCGAAATATGTAGCATTGACTTGTATACAAATTGTGCTAAAAATGGGTAAACTAGCTATTTATTCTCATTGTAATTTTATAACAACTTCATAGCCAAGCATTAAATCCTTATAGATTGAGATTATTTATATTATGAATTCCAAAAGCAGTCAAATTTTTTTCGCGTGCGCGTTAATGGTTTATTGTTCATGCAACAAGCAGGAGCAATCGCCATCGCCCGTTATGTATGGCCGCGAGCTTCAATTGGCCGAGGCAACCGCAGTTGATGGTCATTTGCCACTTACGGTTGTTACCATCGCTGGTAAATATAATACAACCGGATATGCAGATGGCACTGGAGACCAGGCCAGGTTTTTCACTGCATCGGGAATAGATCTGGCAGACGATGGCTCGCTATACATTGCTGATAGCAATAATCATCGAATCCGGAAAATATCGATGACTAACGTCGTTTCAACTTTAAACATTCCCCCCAATAATCTTGGCGAAACTATTTACAGGCCGGGTGAAGTTAGGGTGCAAAAAGATGGAACAGTAAACGTTTTGGCTTCACTTTACGTTTACGAGAATATGCATAGCCGGTTCTGGATAGTAAAACCCGGCAGCGGTGTTTCGCTTACCCCGGCCCGGCATACGGAAAATTATTATTACTACGCATTAGAAAAGGATCCCTATAACAGCTATTTATTTATAGCCGGATCTAAAATTAATATTGTAAATGGAATTGGTTATCAGCAATCAATTATTGAGAAATTTTTGCCGGATGCAGATGGCACATACGGCAAAGACGCTTATTTTCCGCCCACCCCGTCGGGATATGTAAACGTGCCTTATGTTAGCAGCGTTCATTGTGGATATCATGCAGTAAAATATG
>CAXTDG010000795.1:0-2119 GCA_964242675.1 uncultured Chitinophagaceae bacterium | reverse complement strand
GCTTTTACAGAAGAACTTTTGTTCAGAGGATATCTGCTAAACAACCTGATGCAAAGCATGAATAAATGGATGGCGTTGGGAATAAGTGCTTTGGTATTTACATTCATTCATCTGGACAACCCCGGGGCTGGCATTTTGCCAATTGTTGAAATATTTATTGCCGGGGTAATGCTGGGGATTAATTACATCTATACCCGCAATCTTTGGTTTGGTATTGCGCTGCATTTTGCCTGGAATTTTTTACAAGGGCCGGTATTGGGCTACCAGGTAAGCGGTAATGTGTTTCCATCGCTATTACAGCAAGAAATAAGCGGCCCGGCCTGGCTTACTGGTGGGGCTTTTGGTTTTGAGGGGTCAGTGCTGGCTATGATTTTAAACATAGCGCTGATAGGCTTATTGGTATGGTTTTACAATCGGCGGCAAATCAATGAACCTCTTATCAAGCCTGCTTAATTCACTTCTTCTTTTTAGCCACTAAGGCATAGGAATCATCAATAAATGACTGTACTAATTTAGACGGTAAACTGCCATCAATAATGACAGTATTCCAGTGCTTTTTATTCATGTGGTAGCCTGGCAAAACCGTATCAGGATAGGTTTCCCGTAATTCAAGTGCTTTTTCAGGATCGCATTTTACATTGAATTGTAGCGGCTGAGCATCCAGCGATAGCAGGAGAAACATTTTGCCATCTACTTTTAGTACCAAAGCGTTGTCGCCAAACGGCATACTTTCTTCAGCCCTTTCCTTTGATAAAGCGTATTCCCGAATCGTTTCAACATTCATACTGGCCATTTTGCGGCTGAAAGCTACGGTGCTATTTTGATAGCTAAAATTAGGTAACAGATTTGCAGCGCCAGGCACTCAGCTTATATTTTTAAATGAAAGAAATAAAAGACATTTTACATGCCTGGCACATGGCACAGCAGCAAGGGCTGCAAACGGCTTTGGCCACAGTGGTAGGAGTGGAGGGATCATCGTACCGGCAACCGGGGGCCCGAATGCTGATAACAGAAAATGGTCAGCTGACCGGGGCTATCAGTGGAGGATGCCTGGAAGGCGATGCTCTCCGAAAAGCATTATTGGTAATAACCAAACAACAAGCTGCCGTAGTAACGTACGATACCAATGATGAGGATGATGCAAAGGTCGGATTGGGCCTTGGCTGCAACGGCATCATCCACATTTTAATAGAACCAGTGAACGTGGATCAGCCAAACCATCCAATCATAATGCTGGAAGCTGCCTTACAAAAGCGTCAGATATCCGTAATGACAACTGTTTTTTCTTTGGAAGACAGGAAAATGGTTCAACCCGGAACTTGTGCTTTTTTACAGGAAAATAGAGAACTAAAAACCAGTTCATTTGCCGGGATAGAGCAATTGCAAGATGATAGCCGGGCTGCTTTGCAAAATGGTGTATCCATTACAAAACAGTATGGGCCTTTTACTGCTTTTATAGAAGTGCTGAAACCTGCTATACAAGTTATTATTGCTGGCGGTGGAAATGATGTGATGCCAGTGGTGAAAATGGCTTCTATTATAGGTTGGGAAACAATTGTAGCTGATGGCAGAAGTAATTATGCTACGCAGGAACGCTTCCCGGCGGCAGGCTGTACGCTAATGGCGAAACCCGAAGTGCTGATGCAGCAAATACAACCCGATACCCAAACTGCTATTTTACTAATGACACACAATTACAATTATGAACTGGCTATGCTACGGATGCTGCTGCCATTGCAGCTACCCTATATAGGTTTGCTAGGGCCAAGAAAGAAAAAGCAACGACTGCTGGATGAACTAACCAGCGAAGGCCTAAACCTGACAGGAGAAATGCTGCAAAGTATATACGGCCCGGTTGGGCTGGATATTGGTGCTGAGACCGCTGAGGAAATAGCACTATCTATTATTGCCGAAATACAAGCGGTTTTTAGCAACAGAAATGGGAAAATGCTTCGGGAAAGAAAGGCACCCATTCACATACTGGAAGGATAGGCTTAGTGCAGTTGCTTCTTCCTTCAATTGAACATAACACTGCCCTTTCTCCATTTCTTAAATGGAAATGACAACAAAAACTTAAACACTGAAGTTTCTGTTTGCCCGTATTTTTACAACCCCGCCC
>CAXTDG010000794.1:0-2121 GCA_964242675.1 uncultured Chitinophagaceae bacterium | reverse complement strand
AATAGCATCGCCAAAACGATACCAGCTACCACCATATAATGTGGTACCACTTTCCTTGTATTCATCGCCAAAATTATAACCTAAAGCAGCGCCCAGTACTGTTTCGTGGGCACCGGCCTGGCTTTGGTACAAAGCACTGGTATGCAACATCAGGGTAGTATTAAGTGGCAGATACACCCCGCCATGCACTGTATAGCGCTGGCTCAGGTTAAACTGTCCACCCCTGAAACTTTCTTTAGGCTTAGTAAGGTGATAAGCAGATGCCCCGATATAGTAGTTGACATTGCTTTGAGTAGTACCGCTGTAAGTAAGGCCGGCGTTCAGGTCTAAATAGCCAATGTTCAACTGATTATTCTGAAAAATTTCGTTGGTAATGCCGGTAAATCCGTCGCTCCGAAGCTGATCCTCAAATTTCAGATCGGCTGTATTCAGGTTTTTATTATTATATACCATTTGAAAACCGGCAGAAATACGATTGTAGCCATCTTCATCTAACCCCTGATGGTAGGCAACAGTAAGACTTCCAAAATTATTTTTCAAAGCTCCATTCGCCTGCTGATCGGTATAGCCCATTATACCCAGTGCCAGGCGGTTATTTTCGTTGATGCGGCCGGTAAGAATAGGAAAATCGACGCTTACGCTGCTGGTGGTAAAAGCCCGGTTGATAGTAGGCCACTGGTTACGATAGTTGCCAGACACACGCAAGTTGCCATCGAAGTTCCCGGTAAGAGCCGGGTTAAGGGTAAGCGGAGAAGCAAAGAATTGAGAAAAGTGAATGTCCTGGGCAGTTGCTACACCAGTTACACCTATGCATATTATCACGAGCAGTTTTAAACGCTTCACGTTCTGGGAGTATTTGGATTTTCAAAAATAGCTGAATTAACGACCTTTTTACATATTAACGCACTTCGGCTATCAAAAATTTTAGATAGGCGGTATTTTCTAAACCTTGAACGATAGGATGGTCGCCGCTTTGTGTCTGGAACAGCACTTGCTTCAACCGTCTGTGGGCATCTTTAGCAGCTGCATTTACCGTTTGTAAAAACAATTCTGGGTGAACTAAACCTGTACAGGAGGAGCTGACAAGAAAACCACCAGGCCGCACCAGCTTCATGGCCCGCAAGTTTACTTCCTTATAACCCGTAACGGCTTTCTGAATATTTTCCCGGCTTTTGGTAAAAGCTGGCGGATCAATCATCACCACATCGTACTGGCGGCCTTCTCTGGCCCATTGCTTCAGCACATCAAAAGCATTGTGTACCTCAAACCTGCAGTTATTTTGCAGGCCATTCAGTTCTGCATTGCGGCGGCTTAGTTCAATGGCATTTTCGCTAATGTCAATTCCTAAAACAGACTTGGCACCATAATAACCAGCGTGCAAACCAAATGTACCCGTGTAGCAAAATGCCTCCAGCACATCGGCCCCTTTCACAATGTTTTTAACAGCAGCCCGATTATCCTGCTGGTCCAGGAAGTAGCCGGTTTTCTGACCATTGATAATATCTACATGAAACTGGAGCCCGTTTTCATTAATAATGATATTGGTATCGAAGGATGGGCTAAGAAAACCTTTTACCTGCTCCAATCCCTCCAGCTGGCGTACGGGCACATCGTTGCGTTCGTAAATGCCTTTCGGCTGAAAAATGGTTTGCAAAGCATTGGCAATAGCACCCTTCCATTTGTCCATACCATACGATAGCGTTTGCAATACAAAATGGTCGTTGAATTTATCAATGATCAACCCTGACATTTCATCGGCTTCGGCAAATACCAGCCGACAGTTTTCGGTGTAACCGGTATGCTGCCGGTACTGCCAGGCCTGCTTTATGCGGTTAAAAAAGAAGGCCTCGTCGATTAGTTCCTTTTTATTGCGGGTAAGAATTCTTACTAAAATCTGGCTAACGGGATTGATGAAGCCGGTACCCACAAACTCGCCGCCAGCATTCACTACCTGCACCACATCGCCAGGTTGTGCCTCTCCCACTTTCGATTTTTCCATTTCGACTTCGTTGGCAAAAACCCAGGGGTGGCCATTTTCTACCCGGCGGCTTATTTTTCTATTTAAATGAATTGTCTGCATGTGTCTCCAAAAAATTGCGGCTGCAAATGTCGGGTGCGGCC
>CAXTDG010000793.1:0-2123 GCA_964242675.1 uncultured Chitinophagaceae bacterium | reverse complement strand
ACAGCGCTATTATGAGTTGAGTGGCCAAAAATTAAGCAACGTAAAACAGCTAGCAGCTTTAACTTATCATAATTTACGGGCACAGAGCGTATTCGCTGAATTTGGGCAAAACCTTGCCGATTTTATCATTCAGAATTTTGCAGAAGCTATACCACAAGTGGTAGTGTTGGGCGGCAATATCTCCCATACCATCAACTGGTTTTTGCCTTCACTTCAGCAGCGCCTTAGCGAACACAAAATTGATTGTCGTATTGCCAAAGCAACCCATAATGAAAATGCAGCACTAATGGGTGCAGCGGCCTGTTGGAACGAACCTGCTATGTGGCAAGACTCTACCTCCACAAAAAAGAACGGGCAGATTATTTACTATTAAACTGCCTTTGCGTAGATACACTTTATCCATTTATAGAAAAATCACATGCATTGAAAGGATTTATTTTATATGCAATTGGGGCGCTCACAATAAGTGTTTGCGCCCTTTATTTTTGGGCAGAAGCCAGTGCTTTTCGTCCTTCAAGCTAAGGGTAAAATCATCCCAGAATGGATATTAGATAAGAATGGCTTGTGCGATGTGTTACCACAAAGCCCGGTAGGCGTTACTACATCACAACAAATAATAGAGTTAATCCCAATGAGAGCTGCAAGACTTCGGATTTCGGTATTTCCCGTGGTGCTATAAACAATAATTTATACTAAATAAAAAAGCCCGTAAATGTTCAGTTTACGGGCTTTTTAGTGGAGCTGCAGGGAGTCGAACCCTGGTCCAAACAAATTCGCCATACGCTTTCTACATGCTTATTTGACGATTGATTGTCGACTACTGGCCGGACCTCAACCTACCAACCAGCGGCTTAGCTGTATAGTCTTAAGCTTTGCGCACAGCCTTGCAAAGCAGCAACTCATTTTATTTTGATGTCGGCGGCGGAGCTTGGTAACAAGCCAACCCGCTCAGCGGCCCTAATGACTAGCTAATTAATAATTAGGCAGCCATGGCATACGTAGTATTGCCATTTGAGTTTTGAATATTCAGATTAACGAGCTAATTATACAACGCTCGACATGCTTACACGTACAAAGAACTTTGCTGTCAAAACCGGTCAGCCCCATGTTTATTGGGAGACCAAAATTAGGTGAAAAGGTGGAAGCCGTATGTGAAAGATTAAAAAGGAAGAATTGAGACTGAGTTTTATAATAAACTACTTATTAAAGCGACAAGGACGCATTATATAGTATAAGACTAGATGTAGCTAAGATTTTGAAGGATATAAATGATTTAAACACAGTCGTTAAAGCCAAAACAAAATCAGCAATATGTCAAAAATTATTTTATCGCTAGTGGCATTTTACCCTACATTTGCCGACTTAATTATATCGACCTAGAAAATTATAAAGAATGCCGTATCTAACAGCAGAAAGAAAGACTTCTATTTTCACTGAATTTGGCGGTTCCGCTACCAATACCGGTTCAATTGAAGCACAAATTGCTTTACTCACCGAGCAAATCACAGGAATCTCTAAACACCTGAAAGACAATAAAAAAGACTTTAGCACAAACCGTGGTTTAATGAAAATGGTAGGCCAGCGTAAGCGCCTGCTTACCTACTTAAGTAAGCATAATCTACAAGGTTATCGTCAACTGATCGAAAAACTGGGTCTTCGGAAATAAAAGCTCAGTATATGATATAAGTTATTTCCCAATCGAAACTATCTCGATTGGGATTTGTTTTTTATACCTATACGAGTTACTTTGTTTTTTACGCCTGGTTCTGCAATTTTCAGTACCAAGCAGGTGCTTGTCCTATTCTAATGCAAACTGTGCTAACAACGATTTACATACAAAGAAGTATATACATATGATGTCTCAACCTATCCAATCTACGTTTACGATTGGAAACCAAACGGTTTCGATTGAAACCGGAAAACTTGCTCGTCAGGCCGACGGCGCCGTAACCGTACGTTGCGGCAATTGCATCATTCTGGCTACGGTGTGTGCCACCAGAGAACCCAAAGAAGGCCAGAGTTTTTTCCCTTTATCGGTTGATTACCAGGAAAAATTTGCTTCGGCAGGTCGCATTCCCGGCAGCTTTTTCAAACGGGAAGCCCGCCTGAACGATTACGAAGTA
>CAXTDG010000792.1:0-2126 GCA_964242675.1 uncultured Chitinophagaceae bacterium | reverse complement strand
CTTGGTTACCTTGTACGTGTTGCTGGAAAAATATGCACAAGCATCGCAGTCTCTATTATTGACAAATATTGAAAATTTTACTTACAACGATATAAAGCTTTCATCCAGAGAAACCGTATCCATTGAATTGTTGCAATACGGAACCGAAGTTCTCAGCCTGTCTCAAAGCGACGAGCCTTTACTGGAAGATGCAGCATTTATTTTTGGCGAAGCCGTAACTATTCCTGAAAAGTAGCCGCTGCCAGTGAGTACCTGGGCGACTTAGCCAACCAGCTAATAGCACTGTATAATAATGTATCTATCATAGCAAATAATTACCTGCAGCAAACACTGGAAAACGACAATACGCACCAGCCGCATGTTGGGTTGTTTTATGCTTTTTTAAAACTATCTGAAGAGCATCGGAATGAAATGAACGGCCTGGTATTGCGGCACCTTGATTTCTATTACAAAGATGTATTAGGCATACAGCCAAAAGGCTGGAAACCACCGCAGGCATTCGTTACTTTTGAATTAGCCAAAAATGTACCCGACTATTTTATTAAAGCCGGTACGCTATTGCAGGCAGGCAAAGACAGCGGCAGAAAAGATGTGTATTACCAAACGCTGCAGGATATTGTAGTAACAAAAGCTGAGGTGACAGATGTCCGTTCATTCACCCTGCTGAAAAACAACGGTACACAATTAAACGTCCGTACCGGCCTGGGTTTATTTGGTAGCATGGTAGTTAATTCTGCCGATGGAAATGGCAAGGCATTGTTCCCCGGCCAAAGTTGGAATGCCTTCCGCAGCAGCAGTTCCGGTGCGATGGTCAATCAGCAAATTGGGCTTACTTTTTATGCTGAATTATTGCCCCAGGTAGTGGCAGATAATTGTACATTTGAATTGCATATCAAATTACAAAATGCTGCCCTGCATACACAGGCGGCTCAGTTCATTGAAAAGTATGGTACTGTAAAAATCTATACTGATAAAGAACCCCTGTTACTATCGGTAACCACGATAGTAAACGATGGGTTCGTTAAGATATCTTTCACGGTTAGCGGAAAAAAGAATATAAATAAAACAAGCCCGAATGCGAGCCTGATATTCGGGCACAAGTATGAATTAGTTGATGCTTCCTTCGTGGATGCTATAACAACCTTTCAAACCGAGCGAATTGTAAATTTATTTTTTGCTATTTCTAACTATACCCTGAAAGTGAACAACGTAGAAACGGCTGCCGGGCTTACAGATGTTTCCAGCGCCTTCCCGGCGTTTGGCGGTGTCCCAAAATCCGGCAGTACGTTCTCCGTTATTGCACCCATGCTTCGCCACAAAATAGTTTCTTCGCTTCATCTTTATATTAACTGGGCTTCCGATACCGAACGCAGTTTTGGCATCAATACATCCTTTGCAGGGCAGGCAGTAGCTGCTACCATAGCCAATAGTTTATCCATATCTGATTTGCCTTTAATTACTGGTAACACCGCTGTTACTTTTTCCAACGACATCATTACCGTTAAGCTATTAGAAAATCTTGGCCACAACGATTATGCAAATAAAATGACAGCTGCCATCCTGGCCCACCAGGACGAGCCGGATGAGGAAGATACCGGCGTCTATACTTCGCTGAAAAAATATGTAGAGGAAAAGGGAGTGATGAACAGGAAGGTGAGTGATATAGCATATACCGGTAAAAGAAAAACGCCTTTTTCACCACCACCTGTACCTTATACACCCGTCATTAAAAGCATGCAGCTAACCGGAAATTTTAAAGAGGATATTTTAGCTGGCAGTAATAATGAAAATGTATTCCGTCAATATCCGTATGGGATTAAAAAAATTGCAGCCTCTTCAAATGTTTTTTTATTACCATCTTTCACTTTATCTTCGTCAGATAGCACGCCGTCAGAAGGCGAATTATATATTGGTATAAAAAATGTCTTGCCCGGCCAGCGTGTTCAATTGCTGATTGCTGTAGAAGAAGGTGCCGCTAATCCGACTTTACAAAATCCACAGATTAGCTGGTCATATTTGCAACAAGATAGCTGGCAGCCCTTTGCCGAAGGCACTCTGCATGATGACACCCAAAATTTAATTCAATCAGGTATCGTATCGTTTTTATTACCTGCGGTAAATATTAC
>CAXTDG010000791.1:0-2132 GCA_964242675.1 uncultured Chitinophagaceae bacterium | reverse complement strand
CATGGCAAAAAAAAGCTGCTGTGCGGCCCTCTATATGGTTGAGCGAAAGCTGTTCCCATTCTTTTGAATGCTCCAGTGCCATTGCTTTCTCCGGGTCTTTATGATCAATCAGTTTTTCATCAGGGTTGCCACCGTTCATACACACCAGCCTGTCGAACATCAGTTTTAGATTACTACTTGGCCCGTACCAATTTATAGGACCAATGATGGCCCAGGCATCGGCAGCATCCAGCCGGGCATACATATCCAAATCCCACATCAGATCGGGTTCTTTAGAATCGTCTTTTTTATAGCAGTTGCAGGGCCATACACACAAAGCCATGGAGGTGGAAACACAGGCATTGCAACTCTGAATTTTTGCCCGGCTGTACACATTGCCCAAATCTTCGTAATCAATTTCCCAGTGCTGCGGCAGCTTTTCAGCCATCCGCATCATCAGCATTCTGCTCTTACTATCCACGCCGGGGCAGTTGTACTGACGGCGATTAGAACCGGAAATAACCAGCACCCGAAAAGGGCGTTGGTCAGTTGGTAACAGAGGTGATTGATCGTTTGGTTTCATGTATTGTCTGATTGGACGAATTCGTTTTATACCTTGTTCTGCCGGATAAGTTTACGATAGGTAGCTACCAGCCGCTGCTGGCTATAGCCTAACTGATACATACAATAGATAAGAAAAAATACTGCCTGCATTTTATATACACCATTTTCGATATACTTGCGGGCCGAAGTAGTTACACAGCCATTCATTACCTTAAATTTTCCATACCTGCAAATACGTTTAATTATCTCCTGGTCTTCCATAACAATCAAACGCTCATTAAACCCACCGGCTTTTAAAAATACCTCTTTCGTTACAAATAAACTTTGGTCGCCAAAGCGAACGGCATTTACATTGAAACGGGTGAACCAGGCATTTAGTTGTAAAAACCAGTGCGGCTTATCGAACTGAAGGCGGTAGCACCCACTAATGAAACCTTTTTGGATGGCCGTCAATATATCTTGTACAAACACAACTGGTGGCAAAGAATCGGCATGTAAAAAATACAGGATAATGCCGGTAGCCATTGCTGCACCGGTATTCATTTGTGCAGCCCGGCCTTTGCGGGGGCTTGTTACAACCGTGGCACCGGCGGCAGTTGCTTCGGCAATTGTTGCATCTGTACTGCCGCCATCTGCCACAATTATTTGTGCTATTTCAGATTGATGATTTGATGATAGTAACCGGGCTATGGTTGACCCAATTGTGCCCTGTTCATTGAATGTAGGTATGATAATGCTAATCATACAGGAATATGTTGCAGCATTTCTATTTTGAGATGAAGTGCTGCTATCAATTCATGTAAAGTAGCACAGGCATCTATTTCTTCCGCACTTAGTAGAAGAACAGGCACCATTTCTTTCAGGTAAAAAACAGCAGGCAAGGCAACCGGCAGTCCATATTGTTTTTGGAACGCATCTTTGTGCAGGAATGTTTTTTCCGCAGGTAATTTTTCAATAGAAGATTTCCATTCCTGTTTCATGGTTAAATTGCCGTAAATAAGAAGGCACAAGTGGCAATCATATGTTTTGGGCGAAATAATTTTGTGCACAAAATCAGTTACTGAACTGAATAAATCGCTGTTGGCATTGTACACAAAAAGGAGGTGCAGAGAATTCATATTTATAG
This sequence comes from uncultured Chitinophagaceae bacterium, assembly GCA_964242675.1. GTDB lineage: Bacteria > Bacteroidota > Bacteroidia > Chitinophagales > Chitinophagaceae > JAZKFT01. The sequence continues at coordinate 463 of CAXTDG010000791.1, read as the reverse complement.
CAAATTAGTTCCTGCCAAATCTTTTTCTTCATCTACATCATTTAGTACAGGTAGTAAAAAATAACTGAGTTGTAAATCATTCAAATCAGTCATCGTTTGCTGCAACACATCAGATGTACTCCAGTTTTTATTTTTAAATAGTTCCGGATAAAGTCGTTTCATTCCCAGTAGATAATAACCACCATCTGCAGCAGGACCAATTACTACATCATGGTTATTTAATTGATGAAAAGCATCCACTATTATTTCAGTTGTTAATTCGAAGCAATCACTGCCAATAATGATTGCCTTTTCATAATAGGGTTTATCCTCATCCAGCATTTTGATAAATGCGTTTTCTATTCTCTCTCCAAGATGCACCCCAATCTGTAATACAGGTTCATAGTTTTTCCATTCGATATCATCAACTACAAAATCACTATAGAAAACAAATTTATCAGCCGCTACATTATCACAAATATTG
>CAXTDG010000790.1:0-2150 GCA_964242675.1 uncultured Chitinophagaceae bacterium | reverse complement strand
CGTAAGCAAAAAACGTATCGGGAGATCGAAAGAAATAAGACAGAGGGCAGAAGACAGCCAGCAGTAAAACAGTAGCATTTTGAACCAGCCGATTACTGGCTCATATGATTTCCGATTTTTCCACAGCGTTTCCAGTTCACTAACCTTATGTACTCGCTTCATTCTTCTTGTCAGTAAAAGCCCAATGGATAGGTAATACCTGAACGGTGCTATCGCCGTAAATGCTTCATGCGTATTCAACTGCCCGGCTCAAAAAGAAAATGGTAAAAAGAATGCCACCCGTGACGGGAAACATAGCAATGCCAGAGCAATAGAACTTTAAACCTTAAACTTTAGACTTTAAACGGTTTTCATTCCCCGTCGCATCCCTTATTTTTGTTTTTATGGATTGGAAGAAACTGCTTTCTTATTGGCCGGTGTTCCTGTTTGGTGTGTTTTGCCTGGTGGCGGCGGTACAACTTTTTTATTACTTTTTCTTCTTTATCCGGTTGGCTTTTTTCAAGCGAAAAAGCAAGAGCAGGTCTATAACCCACCCGGTATCCGTTGTTATTTGTGCCAGGGACGAAGCCAATAATCTCGAACGCTTCTTACCCGAAATACTGACCCAAAATTTCAGCTTCAGCCAGGAAGTGATTGTGGTAAACGACAATAGCAACGACGATACAAAGTTCTTTTTAGAAGAGCTACAACGCACTTTTAGGCAGTTGAAACCAGTAACGCTGGAGCAGGAAGCACTACACATCCCCGGCAAAAAGTACCCGCTGAGCATTGGTATTAAATCCAGCCGTTACGAAGTGCTGCTGCTTACCGATGCCGACTGCCAGCCCGCCTCACCCAACTGGATTAGCACCATGATGGACACCTATGACGAAGGCGCTGAGATAGTACTTGGCTACGGTGCTTTCCTTAAAAAAGGCGGCTTGCTTAACCGGCTCGTTCGCTTCGAAACCTACCATGCGGCGCTACAATATTTTAGCTATGCCCTGGCTGGGCTGCCGTACATGGGCGTAGGCCGCAACCTGAGTTATAAAAAAGATTTGTTCTACCGCAACAAGGGCTTTTCCAGCATGAACCACATTCCTGGTGGTGACGATGATTTGTTTATCAATAAGGTAGCAACCAAAAACAACCTGCGAATTGCTATTGATAAAGATGCCTTTACGCTGAGTGAACCACCTACCAGCCTGTACCAATGGTGGCGGCAAAAAAGCCGACACTACAGTACTGCTCAATACTACAAACCCATTCATAAGTTTTTGCTGGCGCTGTATGCCATTTCGCATTTTCTATTTTATCCGTTGCTGATGGTGTCCGCCATTTTTTACGACTGGCGTTTTGCACTCGGAGTGTTTGGCTTACGGCTGCTGGTACAAGGATTCGTGTTTTTCAAAACCATGAAAAAGCTGGACGAAAAAGACCTGTTCCCCTGGTTCTGGCTGCTCGATATCTGGCAATTTTTTTACTACTTCATTTTCTCATTCACCCTCATAGGCAAGCCCCGCAGCACCTGGAAATAATGGCGGATTAGTGTGCCCCCTACGGGCCGGGCTATCCGCAAGTACTCCGCAGCGGCGTTTCATCCTTATAGCTTCGCCAATTCGGTCATTCATCCGCCGCTTTGCGGGGTACTTAGCTACTATCCCTGGCACTTCCAAGATCGGTCAATCAACCTTTTATTCGTTTTCCTTCTTACTCCATCCCAATACAATTATTCAACTTCATAACTATGGTATATAATTTCGGAGCCGGCCCTGGCATTTTACCCAAAGAAGTATTTGAGCAGGCCGCCCAGGCCGTGCTGGATTTCAATGGTACGGGTTTGTCTATCCTCGAAATTGGCCACCGCACTTCTTTGTTTGAACCCGTGATGGACGAAGCGAGAGCCTTAATAAGAGAACTGATGCACCTAAGCGATGAGCATGAAGTATTGTTTTTGCACGGCGGCGCTTCCACCCAGTTTTTCCAGGTACCCATGAACCTGTTGAATGAAGGCGAAACCGCTGCCTATCTAGATTGTGGCGTTTGGGGAACCAAGCCCATCAAAGAAGCAAAGCTGTTTGGAAATGTAGATGTGGTGGCTTCTTCGAAAGATAAAGGCTATACGTATGTTCCTAAAGGGTATACCATTCCGGCAAATGCCACCTATTTCC
>CAXTDG010000789.1:0-2160 GCA_964242675.1 uncultured Chitinophagaceae bacterium | reverse complement strand
GCACCCCGATGTATATCGTAAATGGTGATGCTGGCACCGGGTAGGGGAGTGCCCATAGAATCGGGTATAGTGCCAGATAGTATAGCAGTGGCTCGTTTTGTATTATTGGTTTGGCTAAATAAAAGCTGGGATATAAAAAGCAGGGGCGTAAAAATGAAATAGCAGTAGCGCTTCATGTAAATGACTTTGTATATGTTTCCTGTAAGTAGATGGGAACGAATTGCTGTAAAGCGTATGCATTAATCTACAGGTATGTTTGGTACATACTTATAAGATTATGCAACAGCATTAGCAAATAAAATGGCAGTAAAAAGCAATCAGGAAACAAAGGCAGGCGGTGCCCGAAGCGACCGAAAAATACGCAGCGAATGTGGCAGGTATGCATAGTAGCCTGCATGAGGCTGTATAAAAAAACGGTAGAAAGCCTGTGGAAGAAAAGGATACGAAACGGCAACAAATGGAACTAAAAAATCATCGACGCAGGAACAGGAAGTAACGGTAGTATGAGGCAAAACGGCCTGCCCGGTTTTCTTTTCTCCCTGCTCAAATGGTGCTGAGGCTGGTTGGTGGTAAATGGTATGAAGCCATAGGCCCAAGCCAGACTGCATAGCAAAAAGCAGCAAAAGGCCACTTGCCAAAAAACAGCGTATGCGATGGGTTAACTTCATTCCTAAGCCGCAAAAATAATAGTATTTGCAATGATGTTGCAAAAAGTAAATGACATAAAATGAAAATTAGAAAAGCTTTTCGTTTTCCTGGTGCCGGATAGCATCTCTGGTATTCTTCTTCTCGAAGTTTTTCTGTAAAGCTTCTGTTAGGTTAACACCCGTTTGATTGGCCAGGCAGATGAGCACCCACAACACATCGGCCATTTCATCTGCCAGCGATTGCTTTTTATCGCTTTCTTTAAACGATTGTTCGCCGTAGGTGCGTACCATCAGTCGGGCTAGTTCGCCGGTTTCTTCCATCAATATACCCAGGTTGGTCAATTCACTGAAGTAGCGTACCCCAATGGTTTTGATCCATTCATCTACCTGCTGTTGTGCCTGGGCAATAGTAATATCATTCGTCATGCTGTTTTTGCTTATTGCAATTGCCGGTTGCTTACTACTCTTTGTTTTTAGTATCTATCAAAATGGTCAGCGGGCCATCATTTACCAGGGCCACTTTCATGTCGGCCCCAAACGTACCAGTCTGGATGTGTTTACCTAAAATCGTTTCCAGTTCCAGTATCATTTTTTCATACAGCGGCAGTGCTACTTCTGGTTTGGCTGCTTTGATGTAGGAAGGACGGGCACCTTTTTTTACAGCCGCATGTAGCGTAAATTGGCTCACCAGCAGTATTTCCCCATCCATATCTTTTACCGAAAGGTTAGGTATAGGTTGGGCATCATCAAAAATGCGGAGGCCCACTATTTTCGTACTCAGCCATTCCAGGTCTTCCTGCGTATCGGCTTCTTCAATGCCAACAAATACAAGTAAACCAGTGCCGATAGTAGCCACTACTTCGCCCAAAATGGCTACTGACGCTTGTTGAACCCGTTGTATTACTGCCCGCATGTAAAATTATTTTAAAAAAAAAGAAATCAGTTTTGTGCTGGACAAGATGGATTATTTGTAATAAAGTCTTCCATTGTAGCTGGCCGCCCATACTCGGCCTGGCTGGGTTAGGGTTAGTTCGGCTATATCTATACCACCAGCCAGTTTCACTTCTCTTACCCAGGTATTTCCACTGTCGGTAGTATGCCATATCTCATCAGCACCAGTGGCTACATAATATTCATTAGGTCCGGTATTTTTGGCATCTACAATGCCAGCAGAAAAATGCTTTAATAATGACCAGTTATTGCCTCCATCGTTGGTTATAAATAAATCCATACCAATTCCGGTGCAACCATTTGTAGTATTTGCAAAATAAACAGGCTTATAATTACTACTATTTACGCTTATAGCAGTAGTGAAAGTCGTACCTCCATCCAATGTTTTAATAAGGCCACTGGTACTAGATGTTACAAAACCTTTTGTAGCATTTACAAACCAAAGGCTACTCAAACTGCTAAAGTTACCTTGTACAGATATCCATGTTTTTCCACTATCAATACTTTTCATTAATGCATTTTGGCTAGTGCAAAAACCAATAGCAGGATTAATACAGAAGAC
>CAXTDG010000788.1:0-2178 GCA_964242675.1 uncultured Chitinophagaceae bacterium | reverse complement strand
CGTTTGGTGAGCCATTTGGGTACCAGCAGGTATTCTTTTTAAATGCGGCATTCAATAGCAGTTTAGATCTTAATACCAATGCCATTGAAGTTTATCCGGGTTCGGAATTGTACGCTGTAAAAAGAGAAATTACAAATGGCATTTGTTCTATCAGCTGCTGCATTTATTCCTATGCCAAAGAGCTTAATTCTAACCGGGGTGGCACATTCATTGGCTCCTGTGTAGTGCTGAACAATAGCCGCTTGAAAGGGGAAGATATATATGCATTATTAAAAGAATTGCATACTGACTTAATTAGTAATCCTAAAAACATTGTTGATAATACCATCCAGGTACAAAAAGCAGCACAACTGATTGTTACCGAGCCGGGCAGTTTTGCTGCTATCAAAGCAAAAGCTACTTCCCCCACGTCCAACGCTCCGCACATTGATGCGCAAAAGAAATTTTTAATACAAGCTCCGGTTAATGAATCGGTTACTTCCAAACACATTAGTAGTTTTCTGGAAGATGCCATTGAATACTTTACCGATACGGATACACTATACTTTACAACCGATCAGCGGATTGTAGCCTACGTGTCGGAAAAGGGGTTGATTAAAAATGCAGGTTGGAAAGAATTTGCAGACTATAAACTTGCCAGGCAGCAGGAGGAAAATGAAGCAAGAAAAAAAGCGGAATGGCAAAAGAAACAGGAAAAGAGTCAGCCGCCTGTAAAGAACTTAAAAACTAACACAAAGGAAAATACCGGCAAACCGGTAAAAACATTTGGCCTATATGAAACCTGGGTAGATACTGACGGAAGCATAAGCAAAGAGTCATTCAGGAAAATGGTAAAGGATCATAACATTTTGCTGGAAGAATATTCAAAACTAAAAAATCAGCAACCCCTTCCGCAGCCTGTTTCAAACAATCATATCGATCATCAGCCTAAAAGAAGCAGTTCTGGTTTTCGGGTTAAGAAAAAACACCTGATGCTCACCATCATTGTATTGTTTATACTGCTGGTAACTACTTCTGTTCTGTTGTTCATTAGCCAGGCTAATCTTGCTAAGGAAATGGCTGCTGCATCCAGCAACCTGCCACAACCAGCAGATACCAATTTGCCTGCAAAAGTTGTCGTTATTCCCAAAGCGTTGATGCCAACTCCTAATATAGAATTGACAAAAGCAGAACTAGGGAAACTAGCGAAGGAGAAAATTAAAGGAAGAAATATAAATACGATTGTTGACCTGCTCTTTTTAAGAAATCCCGGCAATATTGGTGAAGTGTACCTGGGGCAAAAAGATGCTTACGCTGCCCTGCTGCTCCGCAACAATACCAATTGCTTTAAGGAAGATAGCGCTAGCTACACCTGTACCTGCGATACATTAATGCACCTGCCTGCCTTTAAAAAATTGTGAACTTCTATTGCCTGTTTTTCTAACCCTGTTCCAATCCATAACAATTATTTAATTACTTTTGGACGCTAAAACGAATTTAGTCGAAAAAATAAGAATGGTAATAAAGGATGAAATAGTACGGGCCGATATACTGAACGCAGCCGAAAAGCTATTTCAGCAATTTGGCCTGCGCAAAACTACCATGGAAGATATAGCCAAAGTAATGGGCAAAGGCAAAAGCACCCTTTATTACTATTATACTAATAAAGAAGAGATTTTTGATGCCGTAGTAATGAAGGAAATGTGGGAAGTGTTTGAAGTGACGAAAAGAGCAGTAGAAACTGCTAGCACTGCCGCTCAAAAATTGAAAGCATTTGCCACCGCTAAAATTGCGGCTTTGCAACAAAAGAGCAATTTATACGGTATTGTAACCGGCGAAATAAAAGAAACCCATCGCTGCTTCGAAACGGCTAAAAAAGAATATTATCAACAGGAAGTAAAGCTGATAACCAATATTTTGCAACATGGTATACGGGCTGGAGAATTCAAAGAAGTAATAGGCGATGATATTGATGTGTTGCCATTTGTAATTGTAAGTGCTTTTGCCGGGTTGGGGCGAGATTTATTTACCCAGCATCAGTTTCCTGGTATCGAAACCCGGATGGATTCTATCGTCAATATATTGGTAAATGGATTGAAGGAACGGCAACCGGTCATGGCTTAGTTGTTGCCTTTCTTAAAAAAGTTTTATCAAAACCACATAATCAATTGTAACATATATATCTTACTCCACCATTTT
>CAXTDG010000787.1:0-2202 GCA_964242675.1 uncultured Chitinophagaceae bacterium | reverse complement strand
GTTGATAATGATAAACCCTACGCTATCCCGGCTCAGCAGCAATACCCCGGCAATGCCGATACCGGTTATTGGTATTTGGTTTCCGGCGATTATTTAAAGAGCGGCCTGCCTTATTCCATTTTTAAAAAAAGCGGTGTAAAAGAAAAAGAAAATTACCTGCACCGCACCGGCATTAACGAAACCATTCCTTACAATTTTACCGCTATTACGGCCCCTAATGGTGTACAGGTGGTGGCCCCTAATTGCCTCTATTGCCATGCACAAAAATTTGGTGATAGCCTGGTAATTGGTATGGGCAACAGCCTTAGCGACTATACCATGCCGCAGGATGCCACTGTAAAAATGATGGAGATGGCCATGCAGTTTCTGGCTACCGATAAAGAACGGGCGGCAGCCGTTGCTTTTATAAAAGCAGGCAAAGCATCGCACCCATACATGGTGGCCGAAAGTAAAGGTGTAAATGTGGCCGACCGCCTTACAGCCGTACTGGCCTCTCACCGCAACCCGGCTACGTTTGAATGGATTGATAAAGAAACCATTAAGATACCTGATGAGGTAGTGCCTACCGATGTGCCGGCCTGGTGGCTCCTGAAAAAGAAAAATGCCATGTTTTACAATGGCTTTGGCCGGGGCGATTTTCCCCGTTTCCTGATGGCATCCAATCTGCTAACAGTGAAGGACACAGCTGAAAGTGCTGAAGTGCTTACGCATTTTGATAATGTATTAGGCTATCTCTACACGCTAAAGGCACCCAAATATCCACATGCAATCAATCAGATATTAGCTGCACAAGGCAAAGCCCTTTTTACGGAAAACTGTAGCCACTGCCACGGTACATATGGCGAAGGAGAAACTTATCCCAATTTGCTGATACCTACCCGGATCGTACAAACAGATTCGGCTTTGGTGAGCTACAATTTTAGCAGTAAAACATTTCTGGATTGGTTTAGCAAAAGCTGGTTTACCACGGGCAAAAGGCCGGCAGCCCTGATACCTTACAAAGGCTACATAGCCCCGCCGCTGGATGGCGTTTGGTGCACAGCTCCTTACCTGCACAATGCCAGCGTACCCAACCTGGAAACCCTGCTGAATAGTAAAATTCGCCCAACCTTTTGGAGCCGCAATTTTGACAAACCGGAATACGACTACGAACAGGTAGGCTGGAAATATACCGCCAGCGACAAGCAATATACCCGCAGCACCTACAACACTACCCTGAAAGGCTATGGCAATGGCGGCCATACTTTCGGCGATCATTTAACCGATGCGGAGCGAAAGGCAGTGATTGAGTATTTGAAGGGGTTGTAATTCATGTTTCGGATTCAAAAGTCGGATTGTGTTTTTAAGATTACACTGGCTTATAGTTACATATTATTTTTGGAAATACTTGAACAACTATTTGCAACTTTACAAAGTATGATAGTGTTGCATATATAATTGAGTTGTATGCTATTCATAACAAATTTCAAAGTATGACAGTTTTTGTACTTCTAATCTTTGCATTGGTCACTGGACTTACTTATGTAGTTATATTATTGTCGGCAAGATTTCTTAGGCTTTTTAAAAAAGCAGACCACACAAATAATAAGAAGTACAGTCTAATATCATTAATTACTTCTTTTGTTGTTGCTGGCTTGATAACCTACTTTTTTCTTTTTACATCACCTGTAACTAACTACCAGACGGCCTACATAAAACAGGAGCAAAAGGGTTATAAACTAACTTTAAGGGGCAAGCGACTTTATATGGTACACGACCCAGTCTCTATTTTCTTACGACAGACGTACGAAGACAGTGTAGAATATATACTTCCAAGAAACGAAGGTGTTATTAGAGGACAAGAACTACCGACTGTGAAAGGGCATTATCAATCAAATGGTAATATAACCATAAACGAAAAACAGTTAAAAATAGATTTGTACGCAGATAATTATGATGACCACACCCTTGATCCAAGTATATGGAACGGAACGTATAATTTAGTTCGACGCTAAAACTATAACCGGAAATAGCACATAACGGTGCATTAGCATTAGGCGGCGGACACTTTGCGGAAAGCTGACTTTGTTACTGAGCTGCCAACGCCAATGTTCAACTGTTACCTGCAAATTTCACTGATACATCCGCACATAATCCACCAGCATTTGCTACGGAAAAATGGCATCATCAATTCCTTTCTTACCTCCCCAGCTACTGCCTACA
>CAXTDG010000786.1:0-2204 GCA_964242675.1 uncultured Chitinophagaceae bacterium | reverse complement strand
GTACGGTGACCTGGTTGAGTTTATGGATTTTGAATACCTCCGGAAAAACACTGCCCTAAACCTGTGCAACCTGGCTAACCTAGCTAAAGCGCCATCCTTGCCGCAAGCTGTAACGGTTGAAACCCGTAGTCTCACCAATGCAATTAACTTAAGCTGGAAAGCCGCTGCCACAGGTAAGCCCAAAGGTTATTACATTCTAATGCGGGAAACGACTAGCCCTGTTTGGCAACGTAAATTTTTTACCACCGCTACTACTATGCGGCTACCTTATTCAAAAGATAATTACTTTTTTGGGGTGCAAAGTGTAAATGAAAATGGAAATGAGAGTCTGCCGGTGGTGCCATTACCGGGGCGGTAGGATTAGTGAATAGTCAATTGTGAATAATTGAGCGTACGAAAAATCCCCGAAGTCAAATGCTTCGGGGACTTTTGTTAGTTTTTTTATTGATTATTGTTTGGTAATGATGGTTTGTACCTGGTTCACATCGTTTTTCAGGCGAAGAAAGTACTGGCCGGATGTAAGTGCATTTACATCTAGGTTGTATTGGTTGAAACCTTGAGCACTTTGCAGGTTAAACGTTTTGATAGTGCGGCCACTGATATCAGTTAAAGTGAGTGTAGTAGCACCAGCAACCCGGCTGTTCCATTCAACCGTTACTTTGCTTTTGGCAGGTATTGGATATACATTGCCTAATAAGAAACCAGTTTTTGATGGAGCCACTTTTACAACAGATGAAGTGTTGCTTTTGCCATCCATATCTACCATTTTCAAACGATAAAAAGTAGTTGCTGCATTCAGGCTACTAGCATAGCCATAGCTTTTTTCGGAAGTGCTATTGCCAGCGGCGGCAACAGTTGCAATGCTTTTGAAAGTAGTCCCGTCGAAAGATTGTTCTATCTCAAAATGACGGGTGTTATGCTCGTTAGCCGTTTTCCAATTAAAGGCAACGGTGCTTTCTTTGGGAGAAGCAGAGAAGGAGAGTAGTTGGAGAGGGAGAACTACTGCGTAAGTAGGGAAAGTAAGTGGCCCTGTATTATTTAAGTAATAATTATTTCTATCAGTAGCAAGAGCAACAAAACCTGTCTTTGTACCTGTATACGCAACTGTTGTAGCCGATGAATTGCCATTTGCGAAATAGCCATTATCAAAGTCTACTGAGGTGCCTGTAAAGGCTAATGAATAACTGGATAATGTACTTGGTAAATCAGAAGTATTAGTGTTATTACCTGGTGCATAAATAAATTCCCTTGTTGAAAGTGCCCAAAGGAAAGATTGACTTGCAGAAGAGGTTGGCCTGTTCACAAATCTTCCTTCAAAGGCAATAATTTGTTCCCCAGCAGTAGCAATATTAAAGCTAGCAATAGCAGTAAGAGAACCAACATTTGGTGTAATGGTGGCAGTTCTAAAATCAGTAGTTCCTTGTGTAATAGTAAAAGATGCTCCTTTAGCAACTATCGTACTTGGGCTAGTCCAAGTAACATAACCTTCATTCGTATTAAACGCAGCAGCGGTATTATCCCAAGCATTATCTGTAAATGTTATAATTGTACCTGCAGGTATATCAGATAATGCCACAAATTGAAAAGCAGCTGGTGCATCTCCATTAACACCTGTTATAGCAATATCTCCCGGTGTAAGTTGTGCTTTGGCAATGTTTGTAAAAGAGACGAAAGTTAGGCCGATTAAAAACAGAGTAAAAGTTTTCTTCACTTAAAATTAGTTTTGGTTAAAAATCGAATATATAAGAAATGTATCAACCAAAACAATTTTCGTAAAGCTTAATCTAGAAAAAATATAGACTACCTATACCTCCGGCAAATTGAAAGGCGGAGCCGTATGACGTATCCCAAACATGAAATACAAACAGGTGCTAATCCACCCTAACCAAAATAAATAAAAGCCTACATGAAATTTCTCATTCAGCAGTTTGTGCGAAAAGGTATTCTGGAAATCATTGTAAGTTGCAAACAGACCGGCTAATGCTACGATCAGCAAAACGGAACTGACGATATTTGCAATGTTACGGTCATAGCGTTTGTTTATCAGCCATTGTGCAAACAGTAGCACCAGCTGAATAACAAATAACAAAATAGCCGATTTAATAGCCGATTTGAAAACGCTATATTCCTGATAAAACCAGTTGATACCCAGTCGCCCAATAAACGACATTTTAGAAATAAGATACCCAGCCAAAGCCATCAGC
>CAXTDG010000785.1:0-2205 GCA_964242675.1 uncultured Chitinophagaceae bacterium | reverse complement strand
GCATTAGAAGTTCTTGGAAAACTATCTGATTGTGTACAGGAAGCTACTAATATATTGCCGCTTCCGTCAACTATTACCTCGCTGCGGCTGTCGTCGCCATAGTTCTGCATCAGGCTCTGGCGGCCCGGCCCGGGATATTTGTTGCGGATATTTACGCCATCATCAGCGGTTCCGCCTAACCTTAAAGAGCCTATCATGGCATTTCCGGCAGCATTGAGCTTAAATACAATAATATCCCAACCCCCGCCTTTACCTATAACTGGCTTGGTAGTAGGGAAATTAACTGACCTGGTACGGCCTGCCACAATAAGGTTGCCTTGTGCGTCGGTAATCATACTATGGGGGGCTTCATTATCATTACCGCCTACATAGGTGGCATAAAGACGTTGCGAACCATTAGCACTTAACTTTATAATAGCGATATCAAACGGGCTTCCCTCACCTGTATTGGAGCCTCCACCAAAAGTTGTTTGGAAGGCTCCGGTGCTAACGGGATAACCGGTGCCGAATGCGATGCCACCGCCGTAAGCAACACCACTGGGCCCATAGGTAGCTGTATAGCCCCAATTATCAACAGGGCTACCGGTAAAAGTGGCAAACACCAGATTGGGGTCAATAACTAAAACGGCGGAACGATTGTAATTGCCTAACTGGAACCGTACGGTGTTACCATACACCTTGTATTTGCATTCAATTGCTGTACGAATACCCTCCTGTAACTGGTAGCTATAAGGGTACTGTTCTTTTACAGTGCCAACGGAAGTTTTTACATACAGGTCACCATTTTTTACGTCCAGCCCATCTACACCTGTATACTGCAATGCCAGCTTAGAAATATCTGCATTAGGCTGAATGATGATGTCATATTTTAACTGGCCATTGTTGCTATAGTAACGGACATCAATGCCGGGGTATAAATTTTTGTAAGTAGCAGCGCCATAAATTTTGCAATTACCTGCCCATTTTAAAGGGTCGTTGCCGGTGAAATAGTTGTTGTAGCCGGGCTGCGGTTTTTCCATCACAATCTGCGCATTAGGGTTGCTACCGGTAAACAGCACTTCGTAAGCATGAGAATGAAGTGTAAAGCTTTTATCCACATCTGGCATATCGTCTTTTATTGATTTGGCAGATGTAAAACCTATAGCTTCGTTTGTATGCACATGGCCACCATAGGCTAAGAGTGCTTGTAAATCGTCTTCGTTGTGTTGCACCACTTTATACCCCTGGGCCTGTAGAAAGAAAGCCCCGTTCGTCATCGTCCCTTTCAACTTTACACGTTCATCCCACTGGCCCTTATTTTCTACCAGTTCCAGGTTTTGTGCAAAGCATTTGCCGGAAACAACTACCAGCAGCAGCAACCAAAATTTATATCTGATCATTAAAATTGTGTAATTACAAAATCAAAGAATACCTGTTAAAGCAGAAAGTTTCGGAAACAAATGACTATACATCCGGAGGAGTAATTATTCACATAGCAATTCCTATTCCATACAGATGCCGGTTACCAACTATAAACATACACAAAAAGAAAACAATTTTTTCAAATTAAATTTCTACCCGAAGCTGTAAAATGGAGGAAAATTGTGCTGTAAAAAACACCCTACTTATTACGAAATCTTACTCCATATTGTTTTGCCTTTCAGTGTTAAAATATAGTTTTTAAATGATTCGTTTTCCGGTTTCTCCAGTTCCGGGTCGGCTTCTACCAGTTCCTCTGCCGCCCTTCGGGCCACGGCTATCAACTCCCGGTCGTTAATGATGCTGGCCAGCTTAAAGTTTAGCGTTCCGCTTTGGCGGGTACCTTCAATATCGCCGGGGCCACGCAACTCCAGGTCTTTTTCGGCTATCTTAAAGCCATCCGTTGTTTCGCACATGGTTTTGATACGCTGCCGGGCATCCTGGCCTAATTTTTCACCGGTCATCAAAATACAATAGCTCTTCTCCTTACCCCGGCCTACCCGGCCCCGCAATTGGTGCAACTGGCTAAGGCCAAATTTTTCTGCGCTTTCAATCACCATTACCGAAGCATTCGGCACATTCACGCCCACTTCTATAACGGTGGTGCTCACCATAATATGCGTATCGTGGGTTACAAAACGACGCATATTGATCTCTTTTTCCTCTGCCGTCATTTTCCCATGCACCATACTTATCCAGTAAGTAGGTTCCGGGAAAAAAGCTTTCACATTTTCATAGCCCCGCATC
>CAXTDG010000784.1:0-2207 GCA_964242675.1 uncultured Chitinophagaceae bacterium | reverse complement strand
CCTTCCTGGTGGAAGCGGCTGTGGCAGTAATAGTTTAGCAATGTCAATCGTCTGTTGATTGTCTTCCGGGCGGGCTGTTTGACCATTCACCTCAAAAGCCAGTTTATTGATGTAGCCTTTCTCTGATGGCTTTGAAAAATAGAAAGCTGTGTTATCCAGTTTGCTTACCATCTGTTCGCTAAAAGCAGTACGATCATTTTTGTAAGCATTAGGCCACAAGTGGAAGAAAATATAATGAAGCGTATCAGGTGAATTATTCTTGTAAGTAATGGTTTCGCTGCCTTCCAACGAATGAGTTATGTCATTTAGCGAAACGGAGATATTAAAATCAACCTGTTGCTGCCAGTATGCTTTTTGGGCATGTAGCAGCGATGGGAATAAAAGAATCAGCAGAAACGTTTGATAAGAAAAACGTTTGGCGGTTAGTTGGTTCATGAAGGTTATTCTTCGTTTCTTTCGAACTATAGCTTATTTGAATGATCGGATAGTGAGCAAAATGTATCGTTACTTCCCTTTCCCGGTAAAAATAATCCGTAGCGTATGAATCATAATTTTAAAATCGAGCAGTAGCGAAATGTTTTCGATATACAACAGGTCGTACTGCATTCGTTCAGCCATTTCTTCAACGCTACTGGCATAGCCAAATTGCACCATGCCCCAACTGGTAAGGCCCGGTTTTACCTTCAGCAGGTATTTGTAGTACGAGTTAATGGCTATTACCTGGTCAATGTAATAGCGGCGTTCTGGTCGGGGGCCAATCAGACTCATATCACCTTTCAAAATGTTCCAGACTTGCGGTAGTTCATCCAGCCGCCACTTCCGCATAATACGGCCCCATTTAGTAATGCGGGGATCGAAATCAGACGATAAAGCCGGCCCATCTTTTTCTGCATCAGTGCACATGGTGCGGAATTTATAAATGGAAAAAGGTTTGCCTTTATAGCCAACCCGTTGCTGGCTGTAAAATACCGGCCCGGAGGAAGAAGCTTTTATCCGCAAAATGACAAAAAGAGCCAGTGGCCACAATACAACCATGGCGGTTATGCTCACAACCACATCCAGCAGTCGTTTGATGTTCTGTTGCCACACTGGCATCAGCCCGGTTTGTATGTCAATGAACAGCGTTCCTACCACATTATTGGTACGAACAGAGCCGTACAAAATATCCAGCGAATCAGGCACCAGCTTGATGCCTACGTCTTTTTCACTCAGACGATTGATGAGGGATTCGGTCAGGTGTTTTTCTCCTTTATCAAAAGCAATCACTACCTGCTCAATAGCATTATTATCGATTACCTGCTCAATATTATCTAGTTGTCCTTTAAATGCTGTTCGGGTCGAAAGGCCATTTTTGCCCATTCCATTAACCGTTACAAAACCAGCCGGGTGCATCCCATTTTCAAAAGACAACCGGTTAATGGCCTCATATGCTTTTACCGATCGGGCATTATTGCCTACAAAAAGCACCGGCATCCTTACCCTGCCACTCCGAATGTGTTGCTTGGCTATTTTTAGTAAAATGAACCGACCAAGATAAGTGATGCTAAAATGCAGGCTCAGCACCAGGAAAAATGACTTATAGAAGTAATTGTACTTGCCGTCAAAACGGATATCATCTACAATAAAAATGAAGAAGATGGCCAGGTTGCCAGCCAGGCTTACTATAAAAGTCTTAGTTAGTTCGTTCAGGCGGCTACGTTGGTAGAGGCTAGTGCGGTAGCTGCCACTAATGCCAAATAGCATGAGCCAAAATACAGGGGCTACCAGCATATCCAGCCAAAACAGCGGCTCATGAAGATTCCAGGTGGGAATGAAATTTTGAGAAAAGATTTCGTGTTGCCGCCAAATATAAAACAAGGCCCAGCTAATGGCAGCAGCCACTGCATCGCTACAGGCTAAAGCAGTTGTGGTCAATGGTTTTTTTGCAGCAGACATAAGCAGTTAGTAATACGGTGCTTATGAGCATTCCGTTTTACCGAGCAGTTTTTTTTAGATAGCTTCCAGCAGCGGCTTGTCAGTTAGCTGGCCCATTTTCTCCAGAATCAGGTGAGCTGTTTCTATTGCCAGCATTCCATCAATCTCACTTACCGCTGTGGTTTTGTTTTCTCGTATTGCCGTTACAAACGATTCTAGTTCCGATAGTATTGCGTTACTATCCTTTACTTCAGGATTAGCTATCGCCACTGTCTTTTTCACACCATTACTAG
>CAXTDG010000783.1:0-2218 GCA_964242675.1 uncultured Chitinophagaceae bacterium | reverse complement strand
TTTTATAGCAGCCTGGCTGCGTTGATAGCTTTCTATGGCAAACGCATCCTGCTCCTGCCGGGTAACGCCGCATTCGCTGGCACATAGTTCGGCGGCATTGCCCATAGCGTAGTTTTTATATACATCGGTCAGGCCATCATGAGCCAGGCCATCTATTATGGATGTGTTGCCATATTTATTGCCCCAGCGTAGTTGTGGCATGTAGTAAGGTACATTGCTCATACTTTCCATGCCGCCTGCTACCACTACTTCAGCATCGCCCAGCATAATACTTTGTGCTGCCAATGCAATGGATTTCATACCACTGGCACAAACTTTATTAATGGTGGTACAATTTACACTATCGGGCAAGCCTGCCAGTTTAGAAGCCTGCCTTGCCGGGGCTTGCCCAACGCCGGCCTGCAATACACAGCCCATCAGTACATCAGTCACTTCTTCCATTTTTATTCCTGATTTTTCAACCGCACCTTGTATGGCAAATGCCCCCAAACGGGCAGCACTAAACTCCTTTAGTGACCCACCGAAGCTACCAATGGGTGTACGTACGGCAGATAGGATATAAACTTCCTTGTTTTCCATGTTTTGTTAGCAAGCTTTTGTTATGGCACAAAGATAGTAGATGTATAAAGCAGGCAGGCAATACAATGCTTCGGGCATTGTACAGAAACAATAAACTGGAAATAATTAAGCTAAAATTTACGTATGGAAATGGAACAACCAACGCTTGTTAGGTTTGAAGATGTACTATCGGTGTACGACAACTCTACTGTACACTGTGCAGTCATAACCGATTCTGAAAACAAGGTTCTGTATGCCAGCCAGTCCCTTGCCGATGCATTAGGCTATACTTTACCCGAATTGCAAGGCAAGCCGTTTTATATTTTCCCAACAGCAGATGAGGAACCGCTATTACCAAATGGTATTAATTCAATTTCAGCAAAGCCTTCCAGTAAAGGATATGTGATACAAAAAAATGGTGCAAAAGCATTGGTTGATTACGAATCTATTACTGTACAGGATTCTAACAATAATAAGTATGTATTTAGCCGTGTTGCTAATCTGGAAGCCTATTTATTGTATAACCGTTTAGCAGAAACCAGAAATACACTGGAGCATATTTTAAATAATCTTACCGATTCCATTGTTTTAATTACGCCTGACCTAACTATTCTTAAAACTAATTCTACATTCATCAAAACCTTTGAACTGGCCGAGGAATTGCTTGAACAGTCTCATTTGAAAAATCTCAATAGCTCTTTTTGGAAAAACGATCTTATACACGGCCATTTGTCAGATAATTATACGCAGGAGCATTACAACTTCGACGCTGAATTCGATTGGGAAAAACAGTTAGGTGAAAACAAAAATTTTAAATTTGTTTCGAGACTCATTCATAAATCGGATAGTACAGACCACTCAAAAATTTTGCTGATCATTACAGACATTACAGAAGAAAAGGCTAACCAAACCGGCCGCAATCAGCAAATCCGCCACATCATGCACGAACTACGTAATCCTCTAAGTAACCTGTCCCTTTGCGTAGAACTTTTAGCTGATAGTGTAAAGGAAAACAACCAGGAGGATTCGGCAGTCTTTCTGTCAAAAGCAGGCAATAGCATCCAGCGGATGAAACAACTGATTAATGATCTGAATGATTTCAAGGCACCGTCTGCCAAATAAAATTTATATAAACTTACAAGCTGCTAAGACAATTTACTTGCATCTACAACCTTACCAAGGATAGTTGGACATCTCTTTTCGATAGTGTTAGAGTTGCTAAGGCATTTACCTGCATCTACAACCTTACCCTTTATTTACTGCTATCAGGATGGCACTGTAATGGCAAATGGCTGCACACAGCACCAATAAATGCCAGTACGCATGGTGGTAAGCCAAACGCCGCCACAGGTAAAAGATAAGTCCTGACGAATAAAAGAAATTGCCTGCCAGAATCAAAGCAATAACAGTTACCGGCATGGCCGAGAAAAAACCATTTCCGGTCCAGAGCAACATCCAGCCCATTACTACATAAATAAACACTGATAAATAGCGGAATCGGTTGACGTAAAATATCTTAAAAAAAACACCTGCTACTGCCAATGACCACAAAATAATCAGCATGATGATCCCCCGCCTGTTGTAGAAATAACTGATAACAAGCGGCGTATAAGTACCGGCAATCAGGATGTAAATGCACAAATGATCTATCCGCTGGAAA
>CAXTDG010000782.1:0-2243 GCA_964242675.1 uncultured Chitinophagaceae bacterium | reverse complement strand
CTCCAGGTAAGCACCGGTCCAGGCGGCATCATTGCTTAGTTTGGAACCCAAACCATGCGTTTCCAGATTGGCTTCATCAATAACTAAAATTCCGTATTCATCACACAGATCATAGAGATAAGGATCGCTGGGATAATGACTGGTACGGATGCAATTAAAATTGAAACGCTTGATGGTTTGTACGTCCTGCAAAATATCTTCCCGGCTCAATGCCTTGCCTTTTGTGGGATGATGATCGGGACGATTAATACCGTAGAGGTAAGTCAGCTTTCCATTGATAAGCAATTTGCTGTTATCTTTTGCAAATTCAACACATCTGAAACCCAAACGACAACTTTTCGCTTCCAGCAAATTACCTGAACTATCTTTTAAAGACAACACCAGCGTGTACAAATTCGGTTCTTCATCACTCCATTTAGCCGGGTTGCTGACCTTCGTTTCCAGCAAACCAAATTTCACATTATCCAGCCTCGGATAAATTTCATTGATGATGGCATCTACACTCTTGGTTAATGGTTTTTCAAGTACTGATTTACCTGCCTTATCAAACAATTGTGCTTCTAACTGATAGCCCGGAACCGCAGCACCGGTCAGGTTTTCCATGCGTGGACGAATACTCAGCAAGGCGTCTTTGTAATCCTTATCCAGCTTCGTTTGATAGAAAAAATCTGCAATCCGTAATTTAGGTTCGGCCAGCAGCGCCACTTCCCGGTGGATACCACTCATGCGCCATTGATCCTGGTCTTCCAGAAAACTGCCATCGCTCCAGCGGATCACCCAAACAGACACTACATTTTCACCCGCTTTCAGATAAGGCGTTACATTGAATTCAGAAGGTAAAAAGCTGTCTTCCGCATAGCCTAAAAACTGGCCGTTCACCCATACTTTATAAGCGGAACTAACACCTCCGAAATGTAGCGTGATGTTCATGTTCTTCCAATCAGCCGGTACCGTAAAACTGCGTTGATAACAACCGACACCATTATAATCCTGCGGCACATGCGGTGGATTTACGGGCCGAAAAGGATACACCGCACTCTTGTAAATCGGCTTGTCATAGCCCTGCATTTCCCAACTGGAAGGAACGGGAATTTTCTTCCAGCCGCTTACCTTTTTTTGATAAAAATCTTTGGGTGCATCAGCGGGTTTCAGCGCAAAAGAAAAATCCCAGTCGCCATTCAAAGAAAGGAAACGGGTTGTTTTCGTTCTATCGCAAGTCAACGCATCTTTTTCGTTTGAAAAGGAATAAGCAGTTGCTCTGGAGGGGTCCCGGTTAATGCCACTCACCAGCGGGTCTTCATATGGTTCCGTCGCAAAAACCTGTGGCGCATTCGGAATAGCTGCTGGTGTTTTATCGACCAACTGGCTGAATGAAAACATCCATCCTGCAGATAACAAAAATGTACTAATGAGGTGTCTGATCACTTATAGATTATTTTCAATATTTTCTTCAATAGGTTGATCCTTTGCGGGTCTTTTACGCCAGTAATTGGCTAGTATACTACCGCTGATATTCATCCACGGACTAAACACGGCTGCGGCTAATCCTAGTGTACCGAGTTTACCCATGCTACCTGCCAAACCGCTTGCCATGCCACCATTTTGCAACCCCACTTCAAAAGCCACCGTACGGGCAGAATTTACATCCAGCTTAAACAAACGGCTGAGCCAGTAACCGAAAAAAGAACCGGCTGCATTATGAATAACGGATACGAGGAATAAAATAAAACCTACTTCCAGCAAATGGTCATGACCAGCGGCAGTAGTAACGGTAGTGAAATACACAATCCCAAACATGGACAAAAATGGCATTCTGCCATCAAGACTTTTATAGCGGGTAGCCAGCTGATGGTAAATAGCACCAACAATGATAGCCCCCAACAGGAAACTCAATATTTCTAGCGACTGTAGCCATTGCTTCGAAGCAATATTTTCTTCCAGTAAATGCCAGCCACCAAATATTAATCCGCCCAGCCATAATGCTGCAATGATCACCAACACAGCAACTGTTTTACGTCCTTTTGGTGTTGCTGTTTTTAGAAAGTCGTGGAGCAAAGCAGCGAAGATGGGAACGATTACAATTTTGATGATCTCCATCATCATGTTTACAAAGTCAATTTTTACCAGTGTTCCGGCTAACAGCTTCATTAGTAGCGGCGTTAAAAAAGGCGCCGCCATCGTTGCCATCGCCGTTACAATTACGGATAGCACAAGGTTTGCTCTGGCGATGTACACCATTACGT
>CAXTDG010000781.1:434-2244 GCA_964242675.1 uncultured Chitinophagaceae bacterium | reverse complement strand
GCCTTGGCCATCAAATCGGCACTTACGATTACGTTCCAGCAACCTAAAGTGAATTTTCTGCTACCCGAATCTGGTCCGTATATTAATTGCTGCGAAGTGGTAAAGATTGGCCTGAGCGAGGCATTTATCAATTCCGCAGATACCCCTTATCTGTTGGTAGAAGAAGCCGACGTACGAAGCATCATACAACCACGCAAGCGTTTCAGTAATAAAGGCATCTACGGGCACACCCTTATCATTGCAGGTAAAGATGAAACGATGGGGGCTGCCCTCTTATCTGCTTCGGCCTGTGCACATGCTGGTGCCGGACTAACCACCGCCTGTATCCCCCAACGCGGACTGGTGGCGCTCAATAGCTATATGCCGGAACTGATGGCAATTATCCGCAAGGACGGCAAAGAACCAGACATAGAATGGGATAAATACAGCACTATAGCCATTGGCCCGGGCCTTGGCAAAGATGATGAGGCTTTAGGGTTACTAAAGGCCGTCCTCATGAATTATAAAAAACCTATTGTAGTAGATGCTGATGCGCTAAACCTTTTAGCAGAAAATAAGGAATTATTGCGCAAAATACCTGCAGGCAGCATACTTACCCCGCATATGAAAGAGTTCGACCGGCTTTTTGGCAACCATACCAGTTGGTGGCAACGCTTGCAAACCGGTAAAAAACGAGCTTCGGAATTGAATATCAACATTGTCCTGAAAAATGATTATACCATAACCGCTACGCCCGAAGGAAAACTATATTTTAACAGCACGAGCAATGCTGCCATGGCTACCGGTGGAATGGGCGATGTATTAACCGGTATAATTTCGGCTTTATTAGCGCAAAAGTATTCGCCAAAGGATGCTTGTATATTAGGAGTATATATGCATGGGAAAGCTGGTGATGAAATTGCACTCCCAAACCAAATGTATGTGGCACTGCCAGGGTGGATTATCCAACAGTTGCCTGTTACGATGGCAAGATTGAAGGCATAAAAATAATTCCATAAAAAAAGGAGATGTAAGTATCAAACATCTCCTTTTTCTTATTAACTATTAACTGATCTTATAAAGAACTAAATACTTCAAACTAAGTATGTATATGACGAGAGAAAATCATAATAGTTACTTAAACAATTCAATTTATTTTTAGTTTTAAGAAATAAAAAAAAGTCCCGGCAGTTGATTCCAGCCGGGACTTGACATATATAAATTGGCTTAAACTATTTCGAAGCCCCCGATGCTACCATTTCGGTAATCGTAGGATTATCACTTCCGCCCATTGGTTCAACGGTTACCGCGAACGCATCTGCAATAGCTATAGCCTTCATTTCTTTTACGCCGGAGGTATCCGCTTCACCGGCACCGTCGAATACGCCCAGATCTACAGGCTTGCCGCCAACCAATGCCCAAAGCTGGTATTGGTGTTTACTGTCATGATCTGGTAACTTCATGCTCTTCGTATCAAGCAATATTTTTTTATTAACCGTATTCCAAGCTATGGTCATAGCGGCCGTTGGCGCTTTTTCAGTTCCTTTTAATTTCAGCACCTTATAAACCGGGTCCCGGTAAATATCCAGTTCCTGTTGTTTGAGATTGACTTCATTGGCGATCTTTTGCTTGTCAAGCTGCATCGCAGTAAGTTGGGTATTTGTATCTTGTAATTTACTATAGAGTGTAACTAAACCGTAAAAGCTTATCAATAACAAAGTTAAGCAGGCAGCAAAAGCATATTTAAAAAATGTTGTTTGCCTCGCAGGCATCGGCACAATATTATCTACTTCTACTTCATCATCTTCAAAAACCTCTTCAGTGTGGTTAC
>CAXTDG010000781.1:0-424 GCA_964242675.1 uncultured Chitinophagaceae bacterium | reverse complement strand
TTGGTAAAGGTGCGGTCATCTCCCAAATTAGTAAGCATGCTATTTAAAACCCGGTTACGTATAGCCTCCGACGGCTCTATCGCATGTGCACCAGCATATAACTCCATTGATTTCTCAATCTCAGCAAGTTCTATCTTTACTGCAGTATGTTCAGCGGCCATCTTCTCCACTTGTAACTTTTCGTCGGGGCTGATATCGCCCAAAACGTAAAGTTCCAATATCCCTGATTCTATATATTCTCTGATGTTTTCCACTTTCAATTAAAATGTTTCCTGAGTTGCTGAATTGCCATCCTTAGCCGGGTTTTAATGGTGCCCAGCGGTACGTCGAGTTCTTCGGCGGCTTCCACATGGGTGTAACCCTTAAAATACACCAACTCTAGAATAACCTTTTGCTCGGGTTTTAAAGTAGATACTAATTCCTT
>CAXTDG010000780.1:1470-2247 GCA_964242675.1 uncultured Chitinophagaceae bacterium | reverse complement strand
CCAGCATCCAGCCGGGGTATTCAGCGGGTAGCTTGCTTACTTCATCCAGTGTTTTTAGTTCGTCTTCGGTGAAGGTTACATCTATTGCTTTTAGGTTATCATTCAATTGCTCTTCTTTTTTAGCCCCGATAATAATGCTGGTAACGGCAGGCTGGTGCAGCAACCAGGCCTGTGCTAATTGAGCTACGCTAGCTCCTTTTTCTTTGGCCATCGGCTCCAGTTTTTCTATAATATCATAAGCCCGGTCTTTATTTACCGGTGGAAAATCGAAACTAGCCCGGCGGCTACCTTCTTCCCCTTTCTCATTTTGCCGGGTGTATTTACCACTCAGCAACCCACCGGCCAGCGGGCTCCACACCATCAGCCCCAGTTGCTGATCTTTTAGTAGTGGAATGATTTCCCTTTCCAAGTCACGACCAGCTAAAGTGTAATACGCTTGTAGGGAGCAATATTTCTGTACACGGGTATATTCGCTGAAAGCCAGTGCCTTCATGAGTTGCCAGGCAGCTACGTTACTAGCACCTATGTAGCGAACCTTTCCTTGTTTCACCAGATCATCCAGTGTCCATAAAGTTTCCTGCCAGGGTGTTAGCGGGTCGAAGCTGTGCGTTTGGTACAGGTCGATATAATCAGTACCCAGGCGACGCAGGCTGTCTTCTACCTGTTTTAGAATGTGCTTACGGGTAAGGCCGCTGCCGTTGGGGCCTTCGCCCATTTTGCCCCGCACTTTAGTGGCTATTATCAGGTCGTCCCGGTTAAGGCCCAAGTCCTTAATGG
>CAXTDG010000780.1:0-1460 GCA_964242675.1 uncultured Chitinophagaceae bacterium | reverse complement strand
CCTTCGGAGTACACATTGGCCGTGTCAATGAAATTGATGCCTGCCTCCACCGATTTCTTTACCAGGTTATTTACTTCGTTTTGCTGTAGCTGGCCAATGGCTTTCCACATGCCTTCGCCACCGCCAAACGTCATGGTACCAAGGCATAGTTCCGAAACTTTGAGGCCGGTATTGCCCAACAGTTTGTATTTCATGCTTTTGTTTTTAAGGAAATGGAAAGAGCAAAAACGGTGCAGGGAAAAGGAAAATAAAAGCCGGTGCGTTTGCTGACTGGTAGTTTTTTCCAAAAGCCTTTTTATATTACGACCGCAACCAATAATCAACCTTAAGCAAAATAGCATTACTGGTACGGTTGGTAATGCTCAAACCCTGCCTTACCTAGTATGAGCAAAAAGAAAAACAGCCCCCTGCCGCCTGTTTCGAAAGTAGGCACTTCGCAAAAACAGCTCCCCTCTCAACTACCACAGCAACCCTCTTTCGGTAAATTTATCTTCTCTCCATCCAACCGCAAGTACCTGTATACCGGGCTGGCTGCTGGCATTGTGTACTTCATTATCCTGCGGATGCTGTACCCTATTCCCAGTTGCTACAGCGATAGTTTTACGTACCTGCAAGTGGCGCAGGATAATACAGAGGTGAGCTTTCGACCGGTGGAATACAGTAAGATCATTCAAATGTTTAAAGGCTTCTCCACTTCGGATGTAGCCCTCATTTTTGGCCAGTACTTCAGCAATGTGCTGGCAAACCTGTTGCTGTTTTTTACCAGCATTTACTTCTTCTCCTTTCGGAAATGGAATAAACTGCTGCTATTTGCTTTGCTGGTCTTCAATCCGTTGTATGCGTTGTACAGCAATTACATTTTGACAGATGCCTTATTTGGTGCCTGCACAGTGGCCTGGTTTGTAACACTGATATGGATGATTCGCCAACCCCGCTGGTACTATACGGTTATGCAGTTGTTTTTGCTACTCATCTTGTTCAAGCTGCGGTACAATGCTATTGTGTTTCCGGTTATTACTGCCCTGGCCCTGTACATGAGCAGGCAAAAGCTGGTGTACAAGCTTGTTTCACTCGGGGTAAGTATGTTGCTCATTTTAGCCATGGTTATTCATACGGCTAATATTGTAGAGCGGGATACGGGCATACGCACTTTCTCGGCTTTCAGCGGCTGGCAAATGGCCAACAATGCCATGCACATTATTCGCTACCAAAAAGCAGATACTACCGCTACCGATGAGGAAGTAAAGAATCTTTCCGTTTTCGTCAATCATTACCAGGATACGACCAGTGAAAAATTCGATTCGATAAAAGTGAATTCGGCCTACATGTGGCACAACCACAGCCCGCTGAAGGCCTACATTCCTGTATATGCCCAAAATGCTGGCTACAATACCTACTTCCTTACCTGGACGGCGTTGGGAGATATCTATTCCAAGTGGGGCCGAAGCGTTATTCTGCAC
>CAXTDG010000779.1:0-2250 GCA_964242675.1 uncultured Chitinophagaceae bacterium | reverse complement strand
GTTGCATTTTTTCCAATATAAGCAAAAGCACCTACAAACACCTGTTCGCCCACTTTTGCAGAAGCATCAATATAAGATGGCTGCTGAATGCCTGTTAATTGACCTGTTTGCATTTGCTGATATACATCTAACAAAGTAGCAAAAGCTGTGTAGGCATCGGGCACCCGTATGAGCGTTGCAGCAACAGGTTGTTTTAATTCCTGTACTTCGCTAATGATAATAATAGAGGCTCCAGTGGTATATAGAAATTCCTCATACTTAGGATTGGCAAGAAAGGCTAATTGCTGCGGACCAGCTTCTTCTATTTTACCAAAACCACTTACTGTAGCAGCAGCATCGCCTTCTATTTTTCCTTGAATAAGTTGCGCTATTTGTATTGCGGAGAAAGTCATGTTTTTAAGAAGATATAAGTTATGAGATTTGAGAGATGAGATATGGCTGTAGGAACTTTATGATGCTGTATTTTCAACTCATAACTCATATCTTATCTCTCATATCTTCTGTTTAAATCCTGTGATCAATATAGCAAATGTAATGTTTGCTTACAGTTGCAGCGAGGCTTTGCTGAATGAGGGCATTATCCACTTCGGAAATATCTTTTACCTGCCCGTTTTTGCAAAGGATCTGGATGCGTTCATCTTTGGTATTGTAAGTAGTATTGGTTACGTGGCCGCTAAACACAAGAAAACTACATTCCGTCTGGGTTAGTTGCAACCGTTTCATGGTCTCCTGTTGCATGGAAAACAATGTATCTTCAATTGCTTCCAGTGGCAGAAATTTTATTTTCAACAGGTTGCGGTTTATCATACAAGTGCACAGGATGCTAAGTACTTTATCGGAGTGATGCTGCCATTGTTTAATGGCGGCCAGCACGTCGTAATCGTCCAGCGCTGCAAACTTTTGCAGCAATTCGGGTGAGGCTACGGAAAGATGATCCTGCTGCAAAAAATAATCCAGCGTAGTGCAGGTATCGGTGGCAATCAGGCGGGCCCGCTGTACTATTTTTTTCAGCATTTGCTCGGCTACAATCACTGTTTTGTGCAGATATACCTGCCAGTACATCAGGCGGCGGCTCAGCAAAAATTTCTCAATAGAAAAAATGCCTTTTTCCTCCACCATTAGCTGGCCCTGGTGCACGGTTAGCATTTTAATGATGCGGTCGTAGCCAATAACACCTTCGCTTACGCCGGTAAAAAAGGAATCACGGGTCAGGTAGTCCATGCGGTCAACATCTAACTGTCCGCTGACCAACTGATGCAAAAAATGCTTGGGATGAACACCGGTAAAAATATCAATGGCCATTTGCAGGCGGCCATCCATTTCCTCGTTTAGGCAGTGCATAATGCGCAGGCTCATGGCCTCGTGGCTAATGCCGGGCAGCAGTACGCCTTCTAACGCATGGCTGTAAGGGCCGTGGCCGCTATCGTGCAGTAAAATAGCCACTTTTGCGGCGGCACATTCATCGGGTGTGATGGCTACTTCCTTGCGTTTTAGTTCGTCCAGCGCCTGGCAAATGAGGTCGTAAGCACCGAGGCTATGGTGCAGCCGGGTATGCACGGCACCGGGGTACACTAATTGTGCCATGGCCATCTGGTGTATGCGCCGCAACCGTTGGTAGTAGGGGTGTTTTACCACCTCCAGCACCAGCGGGTACTCCAGTGTAATAAAGCCATATACCGGATCGTTGATGATTTTGTGCATGAGGGGCAAAGTAAAAAGTAAAAACTGAGAAGTAAAAAATAGCTATTGTATGATTAAACAGGTGATTGGTGGAATGTGTTTACTTTCATTAAAAATTGCAAGATGACTTTAAAGGGAAAATACATCAGTTGGTAGATGCTTGTGAAGTCGACAGTGCTTTGCAGGAAATTGAAATGATTTTGCAACAAACAAATAATGAGGAAGATTGGTGGCTACAATTATTAGATGCAGAAAAAGAAAAGACACTGGCTTCATTAGCACAATTAGCTAACGGACAAACCCTTTCACATCAACAGGTAATGGAAAGAATATGGGCAAAGTTTACGGAGTAACAGACAATGTTGCTTCTATTAAAGGTTGTCAACTTTGGGAAAGTTGGCAACCTTTTTAAAACCTGACAATCTTTTCAAAAGATAAAATTGTTACAAACCCTTTTCAATATCGTATAGCTTTTTGGATATTTACCGGATTAACTTCTTTTTACTTTTATGTGAACCTATTGCGCACCTTATGTTCCTATATGGTTCAAAAAATTACATAGATGAGTAT
>CAXTDG010000778.1:0-2251 GCA_964242675.1 uncultured Chitinophagaceae bacterium | reverse complement strand
GGAATGACCAGGTACTAAAAGAAAGCCGGGCTGAACGAACTGCACGGGCTGTAAATCATGCAAAAGCTACGCTGTTGGCAGGTTTCACAACCGTTCGGGATTTAGGTACAGAAGGCGCTATGTACGACGATGTAGGATTAAAAACAGCTATTGAAAAAGGGATCATTCCCGGCCCACGAATAATAGTAGCCACAAGGGCAATTGTGGCCAAAGGAACGTATGGCCCGGCACCTGGCAATGCTGATGCGGATAACCCTCGTGGTGCTGAAGAAGTAACCGGGCCCGAAAGCATGGCTGCGGCCGTTTGGAACCAGATTGGAAAGGGTGCTGATCTCATAAAAATTTATGCCGACTATCGCTGGGATATTAATGGTAAATCTGCTGCTACCTTTTCTACAGAAGAAATGAAAATAGCGGTAGATATTGCTAAAAGCGGAGGCCGACCAGTTGTGGTACATGCTTCAACCAGAGAAGGTATGCGGCGTAGTATAGCAGCAGGCGTTACTACTATTGAGCATGGCGATGGCGGCGATGAAGAAACTTTTCGGCTAATGAAAGACAGAGGAATAGCCCTCTGCCCTACCCTTGCCGCTAGCGATGCCACCCAGCAATACGATGGCTGGCGAAAAGGCATTGACCCCGAACCTGCCCGTATAACAGCTAAGCGGCAAAGTTTTGCAGCAGCCCTAAGAGCTGGTGTTACCATTTGCATGGGTGGCGATGTAGGTGTGTATGCCCACGGCGATAACGCACGCGAAATGGAACTAATGGTGAACTATGGCATGAAGCCATTAGAAGTACTGAAATCAGCTACTTCAGTGAACGCTGATGTATTTGGCTATAGCGACAAAATTGGAAGAATAAAGAAAGGATTACTGGCCGACCTGATTGCAGTACAAGGCGATCCATCGACAGATATTACAATCATCCGCCAGCTGAAACTGGTGATGAAAAATGGTAAGATTTATAAGGAATGATGTTGTGCCTCATTGCGAGATTTTCCGGCTAACGTATGGGCAGGCTTTGCTGACGAAGTAAACTTATATTTAGTGAGACCGTTGCTCTTGAGGTGGTTTCGCCAGGAACCTCACCATGATGGGGTCAATGACATTGACCCTTAACTCTCGTTCACTGCTTTTCAACAAGTTTATCATTTGCTATGCAATAAGCTTAGTGATGTTTCTGTTATGAATTCATTACCCAAAAATCTGTCTCTATTTTATAACGGTAAAGCAGAAAAGATTGAAGTTTCGTTCTCAAGTAAAAACCGCATTTGCTTTCTTTCTATTGACCTTCATGAGCAGTGGTATTGCTGCACAGGAAACAACGCTGGCAACTAATCGGCCTGATTCAGTTGCAGCTTTTAGCCTGCTATCATTTACCGTTAGTACTAGCAATGGCCAAAATATATTTGCCTGGAAAACAGACAGCCGCTCCTTGTTTACCCATTTTATATTGGAGCGTAGCAATGATAGAAATCAATTTACCGCTATCAGTGATATCAATCAACCGGTTGCCAGCAAAACAAATAGCTTTACTTATATAGAATCTAAACCCGCAGCAGGGCGAACCTATTACCGGCTCAAAATGACAGATTCCAGTGGAGCAGTTACTTACTCAACAATCATTTCTGTAAATAATACTCCCTTTAGTAATCTTCAAATTCAATATGAAGCAGGTTCTGGAATGATAGCTATTTCCGGCGCTACAACAGGTAATACTTATCAGCTAAAATTATACAACTGTAGCGGGCAAATGCTGCTGCAAAAAACGGTTAGTGCCGATCAACCAGCTATTAGCATTAGCCAGTTTGCACATGGGTTGTATGTGATATATGTTACTGATGGTATAACCGCTCCCGTAAGCAGAAAAATAATCTGGTAGTTTACTATTCAGCATCGCTTCAACTAGAATTATTATTCACTATTACTCATAAGTCAATTCCTTTTGGAAGTAGCGCAACCGGTAGGCATTTTTGGCTGTATCTCCCAGCTTACGGATGAGCCGGTAATTAACTACTACGCCAACCGGTGCACCAATTACCGGCACCAGTTGCGCCATTTTAGCAATGTCTAAATAATCACGGTATTCCTGCTGAAGCGTACGCCAGTCCAGTTGGTTAATATCTTCCGGCAGGGTGTTTACAGTTTTTTTCCAGTGGACAATGTGCTCATAGGTTTGGCGCTGCTGCTGGCGGCTGCTAAATGCCAGTTGAAAAATGTATAACATGAAAAGCCGCTCTTTATAATCC
>CAXTDG010000777.1:0-2258 GCA_964242675.1 uncultured Chitinophagaceae bacterium | reverse complement strand
CAGGCAGGCCGAAATAGATTCGCTTAAAAAATCAAAAAAAGTAACTGATATTTTTAGTGATAAAAACAAACCGGTAAAAGAATTGGAACAACAGCAAAAAGACCAGCAACAGCAGATTGACGATGCCAACCGGAGGCTGCAATATTACCGTACTACCGGGCCTACTTCTTACTATCAGCCCGATAATAATAGCCGAAGGCAGATAGATAATCTGAATGAAAGGATAAATGACCTGCAAAACCAGCGTTATACAAATTACCAAAACCCGCCGGTGAACGTTGTTTCACCGGTTGTTGTTTCGGATAATAATAATGAAAGACGCAGGATGCAACGGGAAATAGATTCATTGCGAAACCAGGTTTATGTATTACAGCAAAGCCGGCGGGATACAGTTATACATATACAGCAGAATCCGGCGGTGTCGGTAATGCTGGACTCCGGCAGCAGACCGGTAGTGGCCAGCAGAACGCCGGCATTGCAAATGGCTGATTTACAAAGGCAGTTAGCAGAATTAAACAACCGGCTCAATGCTGTCAGCACTCCTGCTTCTATAAAGCCGAAGGTTACAAACGACACTGCGTTACATCAAATTTCAGCGACGGTTTATTTCAGCAGTGGCTCTGTATTGCTTACCACACTACAAAAAGCAAAGCTGGCAGCATTAATAAAAAAGTCGAAAAAGAATGACCGTTATCAATTAATCGCCAATAGTGATAATACTACCGGCAAAATTGCAGCTAACGAAGTACTGGCCCGGAAAAGGGCTGTTGCCGTAGCTGCCTATTTAAAAACGAAAGGCATTGCATCTGCACAAATGGCAACAATCGTTAATTCTGTAGTGCCCAGCCCTGGTAGCAAGCCCGATCCGTTGGCACGGAGGGTAGATGTGGTTATTCAATAATGGATATTTCGGATATTTACAAATTTCAATTCAAATGGGAACGAATTAAAATCTGTACGCTGTATTTATCCCAATCATCCCATCTTATCCCAGTTCAAGACTACCCCAGTATGAAGTACACCGCAGCCACATTACAAAAGCATGAGAAAGTGCTGGAAGAAGCAGGTTATATTATCCGGTATGAGAAAGGAACCTTCCAAAGCGGGTATTGCCTGCTGGAGGAACGAAAAGTAGTAGTGCTTAATAAATTCCTGAATGTGGAAGGCCGTATTCATACGCTTACTGAACTAATCCCCGTTCTAAAAATGGATCCGGATCAGCTATCACCGGAAAGTGGAAAATTGTACAAAGAACTCAGGAAAAATATGGCTCCCCAGGAATCATAAGCCATTGGGTGGGCATAGTTTTCAGGCAGAAAATGCAAACACCTGCAAGTGGATAAATGTATCTTGCAGCAGGCATTCAAATTTTGTTAAACAGCATTCCGGTATTGTCTTTTACAATTACATTTTTGGGCTCTGGTACCAGCAGCGGCGTTCCGATGGTTGGTTGCCAGTGTTATATATGCACATCATCTTTTGCAGAAGACAAGCGGCTACGCAGCAGTATTCTGGTGCAAAGCAAAACTACCACTATTGTAGTAGACGCCACACCCGATTTCCGGCAGCAAATGCTTCGGGAAAACGTAATGCACATTGATGCCATCCTGCTAACGCACCCCCACAAAGACCATCTTGGCGGTTTGGATTATACCCGTGGTTTCCAGTTGTTTCAGGGACAGCCTACCAGCGGTTGCGGCAACCGGCTTACACTGGATGGTGTGAAGCGGGAACTTTTTTACGCTTTTGAAGAAAAAACGTACCCCGGCGTACCGGTGATAGACCTGCATGAAATAAGTCTGACTCCATTTATAATCGGCGATATTTCCATAATACCCATCCAGGTTTGGCATCATAAAATGAAGGTAAACGGCTACCGTTTCGGGCCCTTTACTTATATAACGGATGCCAACCGGATTGACGATGCTGAAAAGGAAAAAATAGAGGGAAGCCATACGCTGGTGCTGAATGCCCTGCGGCGGGAAAAACATATTTCGCATTTTACGCTGGATGAAGCCGTAGCACTGGCACAGGAGTTACACATACCGCAGACCTATTTTACGCACATCAGCCACCAGTTAGGCCGGCATGGTGAAGTGAATGCGGAACTTCCTGAAAATATCCGGCTGGCTTACGATGGTCTGAAGCTAACGTTTGATTACACCGGGTTGCCCGATTGTTAATATACTATTCTAAAAGATGATTAACGGGCACACTGATAAAGTTGATGCCTCCGATAAGTATTGGTATTATGTACC
>CAXTDG010000776.1:0-2263 GCA_964242675.1 uncultured Chitinophagaceae bacterium | reverse complement strand
ATCCACAGGAAATTTTGTTTGTGGTAGATAGCATGACTGGCCAGGATGCTGTAAACACAGCTAAGTCTTTCAACGATCGCCTCGATTTTACTGGCGTAGTACTCACTAAACTCGATGGTGATACCCGTGGTGGTGCGGCGCTTTCCATTAAATATACCGTTACAAAACCCATCAAGTTTGTAAGTCAGGGCGAGAAGATGGATACGCTGGATGTGTTTTACCCCGACCGTATGGCCCAGCGTATTTTGGGCATGGGCGATATTGTGAGCCTGGTAGAACGAGCCCAAAGCCAGTTTGATGAAGAAGCTGCGAAGAAGCTGGAAAAGAAAATCCGTAAAAATCAGTTTGATTTTGAAGACTTCTTGCAACAAATTCAACAGATTAAAAAGATGGGTAACCTAAAAGACCTGATGAGCATGATACCCGGTGTAGGCAACCAACTGAAAGACCTGGATATTAAAGACGATGCGTTCAAAGGCATTGAGGCTATGATACACAGCATGACACCGCTGGAACGTGCTAACCCTGACCTTATTAATCCAGGCCGTAAAACCCGTATAGCTAAAGGTGCTGGTAAGGATATGAATGAGCTGAACGCCTTCTTGAAACAGTTTGATCAGATGAAGCAGATGATGAAAATGATGAACAAAATGCCAATGGGCATGGGTGGCAAGATGATGGGAAAAAGATAGTTTGTATTTGGAAACAATTATAAAGACAGCCATGCTTTCTTGTAAAGCATGGCTGTCTTTGTTAATAGAAATATGATTCTATTTAGAGGAGCAAGGATGTAGAAAGAAAGACTGTTTATCTAACGAAAACTTGATTTGTCGTTGCACTTTCAATTATAAACCTGATTTCGTTAACCATTTTTTTCAAGGTTAGCTTGGGCTGTTTAGTCATTACACTTATTTTTGCAACTCATTTATTTATTCACCCGCATTTAAATTTCTATTTACAATGCCAGTTAAGATCCGTTTGCAAAGACACGGCTCAAAGAAGCGTCCCTTCTACTTTATAGTAGTTGCCGACGGCCGTGCACCCAGAGATGGGAAATTTATCCAGAAAATTGGTACTTACAATCCCCTTACTGTTCCGGCTACCATACAGGTAGACCGCCAGAAAGCATTGGATTGGTTGCACAAAGGTGCTCAGCCTACTGACACAGTGCGCCGTATCCTAAGCTTCAAAGGTGTACTGTACCTGAAACACCTGCTGCGTGGTGTTAAGCTTGGTTTGTTTGACGATGCTACTGCTATGACCAAGTTCCAGGTATGGCACAATGAGCATGAAGAAAACAACAAGCGCCGCCAGGAAGAGCACAAACGTGCCCGTACTCCTAAAAAGTACGTACCACCGGTAAAAAGAGTAGAAGCCCCGGCTGAAGGCCAGACTTCGGCAGAAGCATAATTCGTTTGCCACCAAAAAAGAATCCCGTCCGGTTTTACCAGGACGGGATTTTTATTTACGTAAAGCCATAAAAAAATCCGCAGTACTGTTTTACCAATAACTGCGGAAGGAATGTAGCGATTGCCTTGCTACAGAAGTTTAACGGCTTAGGTACAGGTATTCCTGTAAGCTGATTTTGCCTTGTTGTAAATAGTTTTGTAATCTGTTTTTGCCAAGGTGCTGTGCCTGTGCACTTTTTACAATGGATTTATCGAAGAACAGATTTTTAAAGAATGCTTTCATCTTGATGATATTTATAAGATTGAAGTTTTGTTGTTTTTCAAACCAGTTAGTTATCGTTATTACGTCACTGGGTCTTAGTGGGGTCCAATACATGTTTTTGTTGTTTTAGCATGAATGGCAGCAATGTGTATTATTTACACATTAATCCTAAAAGGCAAAGAAGGTAACCTTAATCTCAAATCTCTTAACATCTGCCCGAAATGAAAATAGCAACCTGGAAAGGCTGCCATTTTGTAAAATAAGATTCAATTAGATAAGTAATCAGGTATTGTCCTGCCGCCGAATCTTGATCTTCATGGCGTTTTCAATAGGCTTATCAGCCACTAGTATAATGTAACCACCACCACCTGCGCCACTCAATTTCCAGCCTACAGCGCTGCTGCTAAATTGTGCTATTTGCTGCAAAATAGAATCATCTACCATGTTGGGAAACAGAGTAATCTGGGCTTGGAAAGATGCTTTAAAACTTTGCCCAAATGCCTGAACATTTTTTGCCCGGATGGCAGTCCAGCAATTTTCGGCAGCGTCAGCCAAGGCTTTGGCATTTTCTGTTGTCAAATTGGTATCGGTC
>CAXTDG010000775.1:0-2267 GCA_964242675.1 uncultured Chitinophagaceae bacterium | reverse complement strand
TTTACATACCGATGATTTCGAAGGAGATTATCAAAACCTACTGGAGAAACAGGTGAAAATTGTAAGAGAAAAGACAGTTGAGCCATACGGAACTGTTGCTGTTTTTGCTGACTTGTACGGTAATCTTTGGGACTTAATTGAGCCATCCAAATAGCTTTTTCCCGCTGCGTATACTCCGCTTCATTCTTCGCTATAGTAAAGCCCAATAGTAGCACAACACTTGAATGGTGCCAACGCCCTAAAAGCCCCCTGCGCACTCCACAGCTGGGCTCAAAAAGAAACTGCCAGAACCTGGCCACCAGCGATGTGAACCCTGGCAAAGCCAGATTTACAGCTTTAACCTTAAAGCAAAAAAGCCTCCGCTTTTGACGACGGAGGCTTAGCTATACTAACTATTCACTGTGAGCTAAATTTTAAGCATCTGCATGTAAGTTGCGTCTACTTTTATGGCTTCCAACGGCGGGTTGGTGGGGTAGGCTTCCTGCTCTACAATTTTGAACTTCAGGCCATTATCTTTCCCCGTTTTTAGGATTTTAGCGAAATCAATATTGCCGGTTCCAAGGTCAACCGAGTTTTTGCCATTGTCAGTTACCGGCGTTTTGCTGCGGTCTTTTACATGGCAAAGGCGGAAGCGATTTTTATATTTCTGCATCCATGCTTCAGGATCCTGGCCGGCAGCTACTACCCAATAAATATCCATTTCAAAATCAACGGTATCAGCATTGGTACCCTGCATCATAATATCCTGCGGAAACTGGCCGTCCTGTAATTTGAAAGAATAATCGTGGTTGTGATAGGCAAAACGAATTCCATTTTTCTTACATACTTCGCCTTTTTCGTTGAACACATCAGCCGCTTTTTTATAATCGTCCAATGTTTTTTGTGGACCTAAATACGGGCACATCAAATAGCTCATGCCTATGGCAGCGGCTTCGGCAGCTTTGCGTTCAAAATCCGTTTTATAATCGCAGTGGGCCGACACGATTTTCATGCCCAGGTCGTCCATGTATTTCTTAAACTCGGTATTGCTCATGCCCCAGAAAATACCCTGCTTGCCTTCAAAGCTTTCAATTTGTTTGTAGCCAGCGTTAGCCACTTGTTTTAGCACACCTCTTGGGTCATTCGGCAAATCATCCCGCAGGGTGTAGAGCTGCAAACCAAAATCGCCAATGTTGCCGCCCTTTCCGCCAGCCATCATTTTGCTGTTCTTGCAGGCCACGCCTGTTAAAGCCACGCCAGCCGCAGCACCTAGCGATAACTGTAAAAAATTTCTTCTGTTATGCGTCATAGATGAAGAAGTAAAATTGAAAAGTAAAAATTAGAGAAACGGACAAATACATTCATTACAAAAGCCTACTCCGCCCAGGCTTTATCACCTTTCTTATAAGCGTATTCACCATCATATTTTCCGGGTACCGGAATATGCCGAAGTGTTTCCGTCATACCGGTTTTAGATGTGAAGAAACCGAGTAGCGTCAGTTGCTTCATCATGGTGTAATAATGTTTCGGCGTTGGGTCGAAATCCTTTTGTTCTTTCGATGGCACTTTCTGATTAACCAATACATACTCCGCCCGGCGACTTTTATCAATCACTACATTTTTTTCATTTTGTTCTTTGGCTTCTTTTTCCAGCGTTACCAGGTAGTCGTGGCGCTGCTGTGGCGTGGCTTCCATAAAGGTTTTACCAATTGCTTTTTTGCAGTTTTCGTCCAATTCATTCATGCCTTTCGTGAAAACGTCCTGCTCCAATTGGGTATAGCAATCGGTCACCATCGTTTTCATGAAATTACCTATCTGGGTAGATTTTGCACCCGGTGTATTCGTAGTCGGGATAATGGTTTCACCCACTTCATCTAGCATAGCAATATTGCCTGCTGAAAAGCCCGCCTCTGACTTGCTACCTACGTTGCAACCCGTCAGCATTACCTCGGAGCCTACCACTATTCCACCGGTGGCCAGTGCTACCATTCTTATGAGTTCTCTACGGTTCATAAAAGATTTTTTGTTGTGATTTACAGATTCCCTTTTTTCAATTCGCTCACGGCATAATCAGCAGCCCTTGCGGTAAGTGCCATGTAGGTAAGCGATGGGTTTACGCAAGAGGCAGACGTCATGCAAGCACCATCCGTTACAAATACATTGGGTGCATCCCACACTTGGTTGTGGCCGTTCAGCACTGATGTTTTCGGGTCACGACCCATGCGGGCAGTACCCATTTCATGTATACCCATTCCTAAAGCAAAATCACTTTCGAACGTCTTTACATT
>CAXTDG010000774.1:0-2284 GCA_964242675.1 uncultured Chitinophagaceae bacterium | reverse complement strand
GGCAATGCCTTTTCGTTATTACTGGTAATGATTACCACCACCGGATAAGCAGGATTTTGAACTATCTCTGCATTGTGTATTTCCTTAATAGAAAACTGGAATGGTGGCTTTTCCAGTTCGGCTAATAGATCGTTAGGAAAATCACGGGGTGCTTTGTCAATCTCATCTATTAGCACTACCGAACCGGAAGGCGGGTTTCGCTTTGAAACTTCGCTATTGTAGTTGCTCAGTTTTTGCCATCGGCTATCCGATGTTTGGGTAGCCAGCAAAGCGGTGCCAAGGCTATTTAGGGAAATGAATGACTCTTTTTCCTGCCCGGACTTATCGCCAAAATGTGCCACTGCATCGTAACTGTAAAACAGATCAGCAGATTGAGAAATAGATTTTACATTGAACCGGAGTACATCCGGCGAGAGGAATAAGTCAGTGTACAGCTTGTACAGTTGCCGGGCTATGTAAGCAGCACTTTCCGTTTTGCCTGTACCCGGTTCGCCAGATAGCAGCAAGGGCCGCTTTAGAAAAAGGGCCGTATTGATAGCCGCCAGCAACCCGTCCCCTGGTTGGTAGTAGTCACTGCTGTTCCGGCTTATTTGCAGATTTGTCATAAATGAGGTCTAAATAATGCTCAGAATTTTTTCGCTGCCGTTTTGCAGGTCCTCAATCAATTGGCCCAGTCGCACATTTACTTCCTGCATGTAATACGTTTCTTCCTCCTTCCCATTAAAATAGGCATTATATACCGTGGGCGAAATCTCCATACTGGTAATAAATGCTTCAATCCAGTCCACTATATCATCCCTACTTACAGGCGGTAATTTTCCTACCTGCAAAGCCAGATCTTTTAGCTTAGCATGGTTTGCCAACAGTGAATCAACCATTTCTTTATCAGGTGTTTTCTGATAGCTAATGATGATAATGTATAGCTCGTAATCTTGCTTTTCCTGCCCGTATGCTTCAAAAAGGCTGTTGAGAAAACAAAGAAAATCCTTGAAGCTTTCAAATTCCTCATCAGTTCTGGAATTGTAGTAAAATGGGAAGATGACCTTATTGCTTTTTACCAAAGACAACTCTTTCAAAAAACCTTTTATCTCAATGTTCTGTAGTGTTACGGGCCGGTTGATATACTCCAGGATATTGATGAAAATAGATTCGTAACTATTATCCGAATCGCAGTAATCGGCTAGCCCCGTAATACTGAGCATTGGTTCAATTTTATTCTGCGAACCGAGGCTGTACTTGGCAAATCGTTTTACAATACCGCCGGGATAGTCGTTCATGCGGTCGCCTTGCAAAAAGAATATCCTTTTCCCTTTGAGCAACACATTTCTTTTGAGGCTGGTAATAGCTGTTGTGCGGTCGCAATAGCATAGCACTGCATCCCTGTCTGGGGCAATTATTTTGCTGCCATTTTTCAATTGCCGAAACAATCGCTTCATCAAAGCATGAGATACTTGTAATTGTAGCTCTGCCTTACTATCAAACGGTTTTGGCGATGACCGCTCAGACACCCGATCCAAAAAATCCTGATTGTATTCAATGTATGTTTCCGACTGCTCCTGGTAGTTATAGGTTTTGCAAAAATCGCCTACTTTAAACACCAGTATTTCCATCTGCTTGCCTTGTTGCTGGCAAGCCAACGCTGTTTCATATTCCAGTTCGGTAATGGATTTATCAAAGCCTTTCGGTAAGTAGCCATAGCGATTACCCAGCAGCAAAATATACACATCACAAGCGGCCACATCGTTCTGGCATCGCTCTACGAAATGAATATCCTCAGCCGTGTAATCCTCCATCCCAAGCGTACGATAGTAGTCACCTAGCTGACGGGTACATTCAAAGATGCCCTGCCTGAAATCCTTCAGATCGTTGAAGGTTGATGATATGTAAACGGTTTCGGGCATCCGGGAAGCGGCTGTAGGTTGCAGGCAATGAAAGGAAATAGGAAGCTAGGCGAATATAATTGATTTGCCGCCGCCTTGCAACAGGAGGAATCAACAGCAGTGGATAAATGAGTGCAGGCTTTATAAGCCTCTTACAATCGGTATGTTCATATTGACCCAGCTAAAAAAAACAGGAGCATAATTCACCTTGATAGTTAAGAGCATAAAAAAATCCTGATGCTTTACAGCACCGGGATTTTTTATTTCGATAAAGATGAAATTAAGCAACTTCAACTTCAGCACCAGCTTCTTTCAGCTTAGCGGCGATATCTTCAGCTTCAGCTTTAGGAATACCTTCTTTGATTGGTTTTGGAGCGCCATCCACTAATTCCCTAGCTTCTTGC
>CAXTDG010000773.1:0-2284 GCA_964242675.1 uncultured Chitinophagaceae bacterium | reverse complement strand
TCGCTAAGCTTTTTAGAAAAAGTCTTCTTGCTATTGGATCCGTGTGTTGTTTTTTCCTATATCTATCAACTCTAAGCCTTCATCACACGGGAGCTTTTTTTTTATGGCCCTATATGCCGGCTGGTAGGGCAGCTCTCTTTTCCTTATTCTTCATCCGGGTTATTACACCAGCATCAAAAGAGAAACCCGGCCAAGTGCTGAGTTTTTAGTTAACTGATATTTTGAAAAGAGCCTACAAATGATTTATAAAACACTTGCATTTGTAACTTTCAATAAGTAAACTTGTATTGGTCTTTGTACTTCTATTATAACAAACACTGAAATTGTGGGAAGAAATAGGCCCAATTACATGGTTATCCATGGAAGTTTTATTAGTTTAACCTTAGTTTTATTTGTATTCAACTATGTCACCTCTCTGAATTTAAGACATATTTTTTTGGTGGTTAACCAATGTGTACTCGATTACGCCTCAGCAATTGTCTTAGCAAAAACTATTGAACTGCTATCTTCAATAGTGAAGATTTCGTGGTTAAAATTTTCATGGGTTTTATTTCTTGGACCGTTAGTAAGCGCAACAATAGGGTGTCGCATTGAAAAGTCCGGCTATACAATATAACTGTGCTTTCTTATTCTATGAAACAAAATATTACCCTTATTCCTTCACCAGCGAGGTGCTGCTTAACAGACTACCGTTGGTACTGTACACCTGTAGGGTATAAGCCCCCTTGGACAAGGTGCTTATTTGAAGAGTTTCAGTGGTACTTACAGCTTTCTGTACCTGTAATACGTTGCCCGAGGCATTTAGTAGGCGGATACTCATACCCGCTTCCACGCCTGTAAGGGTAGCTTTTTCTTTTGCCGGGTTAGGATACAGTGCAATGCTTATTTGTGATCCCCAGTTAAGGAGGCGTACTACAGAGTAGTTCACTTTACCATCTTTCTCAGTAATTTTTAAACGGTAGTAGTTTGCCCCTTTAAAAGGATCGACATCGGTAAAGTTATAATTACGAGCAGCAGTAGTATTGCCTAATGATGCAACTGAGCCAATGGTGGTAAAGTTGCGGCCATCAGTGCTGCGTTCAATAGTGTACGTAATAATGTTTTCCTCCTGTGCTACTTGCCAGGTTAGCACACTATTATTCATATGT
Organism: uncultured Chitinophagaceae bacterium; assembly: GCA_964242675.1. Taxonomy (GTDB): domain Bacteria; phylum Bacteroidota; class Bacteroidia; order Chitinophagales; family Chitinophagaceae; genus JAZKFT01. Next base: position 1,136 of record CAXTDG010000773.1, on the reverse strand, counting down.
TTCGAAACACTAAAGTCAACGAAGGTCACCGGTAGCGGAATGTTACCAATGTACACATATGCAGAACCCTGATCTGTAAACGTAACATCATCAGCAATTGAGCCTACAACCACGGTGTTGGCATCACCACTCATTGATACATAGAAACCAAACAAGTCATTTGCTGCACCATCACTGGCAAGTAGTTGTACTTGTTGGGTCCATGTACTGTTGCTACGAGTAAATATGTAAGCTGAACCTTGGTTGTTATTGCTGTTAACACCATCTTCATTGGCACCAACTACTAATTTATTGCCATCCATACTAATGCTTACAGAACGACCAAAAAAGTCGGTTGAAGCGCCATCACTGGCAGTAAGACGTGCCTGCTGTGACCAAGTATTTCCGCTACGGGTGAAGACATATGCAGACCCTTGAAAAATATTTGTACCGACTACATCATCAGAAGCCCCTGCCACGATTGTACTACCATCCCCGCTGATGGCAATGGAACGCCCCATATAAGCATTGGCATTGGGATTTACTGCGGCCAGTTTTGCCTGCTGTGCCCAAGTAGTGCCACTACGAACAAACACATATCCCGTTCCTTGGTTACTGACTGTACCGTCGCCAAAAATAACTCCTATTACTGCTGTATTGCCATCAATACTTAAGGCAGCAGAATAGCCAAACTGATCCCCGGATGTACCGTCATTTGCTATAAGCTTTGCTTGCTGATTCCAAGTGGTACCATTGCGAGTAAATATGTAGGCTGATCCCTGGTTAGAGTTATTTCCTATAGCATCCGTATAAGCCCCTAACAAAGCTGTGTTCCCATCTGCACTAACGGCTACTGAGAAACCTAATTCATCATTAGGAGCACCGTCGCCAGCAATTAGTTTTGTCTGCTGTATCCAACTAGTACCGCTACGGATAAAAACATATCCAGCGCCCTGATTTACATTTCCATTGATAGTAGTGAATAGAGCACCTATTACTACGGTATTCCCATCGGAGCTAATAGCTGCGGAAATACCAAAATTATCTCCCGCAGCACCATCACTGGCTATCAATCTTGCCTGCTGCGTCCAAGTAGTTCCGTTTCGAATAAAAATATAGGCTGAGCCCTGGCTGTTGTTACTTCCAATTCTATCGTA
>CAXTDG010000772.1:0-2296 GCA_964242675.1 uncultured Chitinophagaceae bacterium | reverse complement strand
GTATATGGGTGTTGGGTATATCATAGGGCTACGTATTTGTGGTGTACTTGTAGCAGGAGGTGTACTAAGTTGGTTCGTTTTAATTCCGTTACTGGCTACATTAGTACCGGCCAATGTAATTGCCGCACAACAGGTAAAACTTGGCTACCTGCTGGATATTACAAAACCCGGTGGTGCCGGTGGCTGGGATCCTGTTAAACATACTTTTACCGATTATTCTGCTGCTATTTACCGGGCTTACATCAGGCAGATTGGTGCAGGTGCCGTAGCGGCAGGCGGGTTTATTACATTATTCAAAACTATACCTACCATTATTTCTTCTTTTAAAGGGAGTATTGGTGCTTTGAAAAAAACAGAAGGGCAACCGGTTGTCGTCAACCGCACCGACCGTGACCTGAGTATTAAGGTAGTAGGAATCGGGAGCCTTATTTTAATTTTGCTGATTGCTGTTTTGCCACAAATACCAGGTGATAACGTTTTTAGTAAATTATTATTGGGTGTACTGGTTATTATTTTCGGGGCTTTTTTCGTTACAGTAAGCAGCCGTATTGTGGGCTTAATCGGCTCATCTAATAATCCTATTAGCGGTATGACCATCGCAACTTTAATGGGTACCTGTCTGGTATTTATTGCCGTGGGCTGGACGGGTAAAGTGTATGAGCCGATGGCACTGGTAGTAGGTGGTATGATTTGTATTGCAGCTGCTAATGCCGGGGCAACTTCTCAGGATTTAAAGACAGGTTACATTGTAGGGGCTACGCCAAAATATCAACAAATTGCTTTATTTGTGGGGGCCATTGTTTCATCGGTGGCAATTGGGGCTACTGTTAAAGTGCTGGATACTCCCACAAAAGAAATGTTAGCACAAGGTATTCAACATGCCATTGGAACAGAGCTGTATCCTGCACCGCAAGGCACTTTAATGGCAACTTTAATTAAAGGAATTTTAGGCAATCATTTGGACTGGCAGTTTATTATAGTAGGCGTTTTTATTGCCGTTACCTTAGAATTGTGTGGTATTAAAGCATTAAGTTTTGCTGTAGGTGCTTACCTGCCTTTAAGTACCACATTACCTATATTTATTGGTGGTGCTATCCGTGGAATTGTTGAGGCTAAAAAGCCTAAAAATCCGGCTATTTATGAAGAAGATGATTTAGGTAAAGGCAACTTATTTGCAACCGGCCTGGTGGCTGGTGGTGCTCTTGCAGGTGTATTAGTAGCCTTTCTTACGGCAAATGAAAAGGTGAGTGCATTTCTGGAAAAATTAAGCGCTGAACATGGTTTATCCAATGTGTTGGGCGAGGGCGGGTATTATGTACTGGGGGTAATCTTTTTTGCTATTATGGGTATTGCTTTGTATAAGATTGCTATCAAAAAAGACGATACCCCTTTGGTGATTGACAAAGTTGTTTAGGCTGATTAAGGGGTTGGAAACGCTGAACAACATTGAGCTACGATCCGCAGTGATGCATTGTAAAGCAACGTAGATCGGAATTTTTTGAGGCATCACAGGTGTTTAAAAAATAGCAGGAAAAGAAAACAATACCCACAATCCTAAACATGCACGACCAGTTTATCCGGGCCATCCTGTCTGATAAAAGTGTAGCCACCGACTATTTCCAGGCTTACCTGCCACCAGCCATCAGCCACCGTTTAGATTTCTCCACCCTTACGTATCAGCCCGATAGCTACCTCTCCGAAGAACTGCAAAAAACAATGGCCGACATTGTATATACCTGCCAGAAAAAAGATGGAGCCGGGCATATAAAAGTAAGTTTGCTGATTGAGCATAAAAGCTACCCCAACAAGCATACGCCTATACAAATAGGCGGCTACATCTTTTCGGCCCTGCAAAAACAGGTAGCCAATGGTGAGGCATTAAGTATCGTCATACCTATATTGCTCTATCATGGCCGGGGCAAGTGGCGCTACCGTACACTGGCACAACTCTTCAAAAATCTGGAACCGGAGTGGAAACAATACGTACCGGATTTTTCTTACATTTATAACAACCTGGGAGAGGTAACGGATGCAGCGGTAGAGGCGATGAACAACCGGTTTTTAGCCGCATCTTTGCTGGCAATAAAGCATGCATTTGAGAAGAAATGGCTGGGGCAAAACGCCTTGCGGGTATTGTTGCTGGCCAGCAATGCACCGGATCACTTACAGAAGCCATTTATAATTTACCTGTTTGGCAGAAGTGAATTGCAGGAAGCGGAAGTTGTTGAGTTGTTTGAATCCTTATCTTTAGATTACAAAACAAATTTATGAGCACATTAGATTATTTTGTTGAAAA
>CAXTDG010000771.1:0-2313 GCA_964242675.1 uncultured Chitinophagaceae bacterium | reverse complement strand
ATGTAGCCGTTACCCGTGCCAAAGCCCGCCTTTGGATTACCTATGCACAAAGCCGTTATAAATTCGGTACGCTGGTAACCAATGAGCCCAGCCGCTTTTTAAGCGAAATGCCCGAAACCTTTTTAGACCGCAGCTTTGCCGGTGGCGGCATCCGCAACCAGGGTTATGGCGGCAATGCTTTTGAGCGATTGCACGGCGGCCACAACTGGGGCAAGAAAAGTGGTAATGAAGAAGAAAGCAATACTGGTAGCAGGCCCGGCCGACCGGCATATATGCCGCCACCTACCAAGCCGAAAGAAGTGCTTCATAGCCCATCACCCGATTTTGTGGCCAGCGATACCAGCGACCTGCAAGCTGGCCAGCGGGTAGAGCATCCAAAGTTTGGTTTCGGAAAAGTAACGGTGGTAGAAGGTGGTGCCCATAATCCGGTGGCTACAGTGGAGTTTGAATTAAACGGTGAAAAAAAGATCATGCTGAAATTTGCGAAGCTGCGGATTGTGGAGTAAGATAAACCCTATAAAGTTTTTTTCGGACTTCAAAATTGTTTGAATATCAAAATAGACCTTATAGGTTTGGCTAACTACAAATTGCAAAAAGGCATTATAGGTTTTTCCATTATATTGCAACGCATAAAACTAAGCTTATGAAGAGCCTTATCACCATTACGGCAATTGCATTGCTGGCATCAGCCGGTTGTAAAAAAAAGACGGACGACACTCCGGCTACTTATATGCCCAACACGGCTAACAGTACCTGGAACTACAGCACAAAAAGCAATTTACCTACTCCAACAACCGGAAGCTATACGTTAAAAGCTACCAATAAAGACACCACGATTAATAGCAAAACCTACCGGGTATTTACCAATAGCGGTGGTGCAAATGATTACTATGCACAGGTAGGTACCGATTATTATCAGTATGGCAATATAGGTGCCTTAGGTACTCAACGTGCTGAAATATTATTTCTGAAAGATGCTGCGGTCAATACCACTTGGTCAGAAACACAAACGGTAACAATAACTGGCCTGCCTACTCCGGTAAATGTACCGGTAAATTATCAAGTAGTAAAAAGTGGCTACGATACTACCATCAATGGCAAAGCATACACTGGCGTAACACATATAAAAACGGTATTAGGAACCATTAACCTTAATGTGGGTGGATTTCCAATACCGCTTACACAAAGTAGTGATCTTAATTTTTACTATTCCCGTGGTGTAGGCCGTATTTACAGCCGTACTAAAGTTGCCATAGCTGTACCATTAGTAGGTGTAAATATTAATCTGGACGACGAGCTAACTTTAAGTAGTTACACAATCCAATAATTAACTGCAAATTTGGTTTGGTTATTTAGCCATGTGCCTCCTATATTTGCAGCCCGCTTTTAAAAAGCATGGATTCCCGAAGCATCGGGATTAAAAGGTGCGGTAGCTCAGTTGGTAGAGCAATGGACTGAAAATCCATGTGTCGCCGGTTCAACCCCGGCCCACACCACAGAGTAACAATAAAAAAGCCGCTCGTATGAGTGGCTTTTTTGTTATCAGTGTAGCGATATTTTCCTTTTATAGATTAGAATGCCATGACTATATTAAGGATAGTGCCTTACACAACTACATTAATCATCCTACCCCTTACATAAATTATTTTACGTGGCTCTTTGCCTTCCGTCCATTTTATCACAATGTCATTTGCCATTACTTCTTTCTCAATCAAACTTTGCTCAGCATCCAACGGGAAGGTAAGTGTAGTACGCAGTTTGCCGTTGATGCTGACCGGGTATTCCTTGGTGGATTCTGCGGTGTATTTTTCTTCAAATGTGGGGAAGGTGGCATCTAATACGGAAGCCTCCCCAACCCATCCAAAGGAGGGGCTATAAACCGTAACATCCCCTGTTTGCAATTGCTGGTACAACTCTTCTGCAATGTGCGGTGCATAAGGCGTAAGCATTACTAGCAATGGTTCGAGAATAGCTTTTTTATAGCACTTAATATTGCCTAACTCATTTACGCAAACCATGAATGCCGATACGGCGGTGTTGAAGGAAAAGCGTTCGGTATCGTCTTCAATTTTTTTGATGGTGCGGTGCAGGATTTTTAATTCTGCATCGGTAGGTTTTTCATCATTCCAAACCTTGCCTTTTAGTTCATCAAAAAATAAACGCCATAGTTTTTTTAAGAAGCGGTAAACGCCCTCAATGCCTTTGGTATCCCAGGGTTTGCTTTGCTCAATCGGGCCAAGGAACATTTCGTACATACGGAAAGTATCGGCACCGTATTTCTGAACTAAGTCGTCGGGATTGACCGTATTATAG
>CAXTDG010000770.1:0-2314 GCA_964242675.1 uncultured Chitinophagaceae bacterium | reverse complement strand
GCATAATACGAACGGTAACGTACTGCTCATTATCCAGCGATACAAACAGGCTGCGGCGGCGACGGCTTAAGTTATCAGCCGGTAGCAAACCGTAGTTGTGATGATTGATAAATACCTGCACACTTTGTGCCTGCCCATAGGTGCCAGCATGGTTCTGTGCCTGAAAATGGGTCTTGTTTATTTTCATGCCGTCCATCCAGTTCACCGGCAAAAATTCGTTCTGTTGGTTCATTTTCTAGAGATAAGTTATGAGAAATGAGTTATGAGATTTTTCAGCACTTATGTCTCATAACTCATAATTTCTTTGGTTATGATATTCTGCTGCAGATAATTACATCGTTTTCCCTGATATTATTGATGAATACAGTTTTCTCGGAGTCAACATAACTGGTGATGATGGTGTACCAACGAGGCTTTTTATAAAAGATCCAGCCGTATGGTTCCCGGGTATTGCCTTCGGTGTATTTGATGGTGCTGTTGGGGTGGCGCTCGTTGTAGTCGTTGATGAAGTAATAAAACAGTTCGCCAAATTCCATATCTACCGGTGCCTTTGCCCGGAAGTTGGTGAAAAACTTGTCGCCCTTGTTTTTCTGAAACTCAAAGCTGATAACCAGCAGGTTTTTTAGCTTGCTTTCGTCAGGCTCCATACCATGCTCATTGATGGGGTAAAACCATTGCCGCAAAATTTTGGGCGGGATGGCGACTGCCGCTGTAAAAGCTTTGTAAATAAAAAACGGCGGAATAAAAAACAGGGCCGCCGTAGCCATAGCTGTTTCGAGCCCTTCCCGGTTGATGATGCGATACGTCATGATGAAGGCCAGGGCACCCAGCAAAGTAATAACGATGGTGAGCAGCAGCTCCGGCCAAAAGGTGTTGGTATCTGTCCACTTAAGGGTGCGGGCCATGGTGTATATGTGCAGGCTGCCGAGTGCGGTAAAAAGGATTTGGAAGAAAAGATAATACTGCAAATAGGAATGTAACCAGCCACCGGCTATACAAAAACCCGCCAAGGCAAAAGCAACTCCATAGGCCAGTATATAAAAAATCGTAGCCCGGCTGAACGGTTTGAAACTACCCCGGATTTTGGCAATAAGAAAACCGGTAAAGAACGATAGCCCCACCAGGGCAATGCCCAGCAAGGCCAGCAATCGTTGCAACTCAGGCGACATCCATTTTTCCATTTGCATAAAGTAGAAGTGGCCCCTAAATCCCCACCGGGGACTTTAGAACCGTGGAATTTTGATTAGTGTATGATTTGTTTGTTCGTCATTGTCCTTGCATCAGTAAAGCCCAATAGTAGCACAAAGCCTGAACGGTGCCAACGCCACAAAAGCTCAATGCGTATTCAACTGCCCGGCCCAAAAAGAAACTAACCGAACCAGGCCACCCGTGATGTGAAACCCAGCAAAGTAGCAAGTGAAGTATACCAACTGACAACTGTCCACTGACAACTTATAATACCGACGTGTATCCTAAAATTGGCTGTACCGTTTCGCTCATTTCCATACTGACTTCGCTCCGCTCTATTTCAATCTGCACGGTAATATCTGCTTCGGCCGGGGCAAAAAAGCGATTGAATGTGTGAATAAGCAAATCGTTTTCGCCGCCGGAAAGATAGCTGGTTACGCTACTGTTTTGCAAAGGGCCAATCTGATATTCCAGCACCGGGTAGTCTTCCCTAAACTCTGTACCGCAAACCATGGTATCGCCCAGCGCCTGTTCGCCCAATGGCTGCACCAAACCGCCTACTGCTATGGGCTGCGGCCGACCTGCTTTTATAAAAACCGGTTCCTGCAATAGCAAACCCAATGCCTGCTGCATCAGCGGTAAGTTGGCGGCAATCTGGTGTGCGTAGGGAAGGAGTAGGAGCAAAGAAATAGCCAGCGAATGATCCAGCGCCTCCGGCAAATCCCAGAAGCGAAGAAAAAATGCATTAAGTCGTCCGTTTTGCAGCCCGTCCAGCAGCCGCAGTTCTTCCTGCTCCAGGTCAACCTGCTGATGAAAGAATTCATTTTCGAACGGCTTAAAGAAACGGCGGATTTCTTTTTCCTTTGTTTTATCGGCCCGATGCTTGGCCGCCATTTCTGTTACGTTCAGTACCCGCTGCATATCGGCCGCACTAGGCTGAAAAAATAGTCCCTCGGGTAGCAGATCGTAAAAGCCAGGCCGGGAAAGGTGCAGTTCCAGATAATGAGTTAGCCAATCTGCTTCTACTACATCAACATTCTGTATATCACGGGTAAATTCCCGTTCAAAAAAGCCGTTGTTGGCCGCTATAATGTCTACCGGTTGCAGGCCTTTTTCCAAAGCAAGC
>CAXTDG010000769.1:0-2321 GCA_964242675.1 uncultured Chitinophagaceae bacterium | reverse complement strand
ATTCACTATTGACCATTCACCAATACTATTCGCTTCGCAAACTTTTCACCGGGTTTGCCAGTGCAGTTTTGATTGTCTTGATAATGATGAGTGCCGCAACCAGCACAGCAAGCGTAAGAGAAACCAGAATGAACGGAACAACATTCAGTTGAATGCGATAGGCATAATTACTTAGCCAGTTGTGTACTGCCAGCCATGCCAGCGGCCAGGCGATAACACTGGCAATAAGTATCAAAAGGAAAATCTCTTTCGCAAACAATACAATAACCTCTGTTACGGATGCACCCAGTACTTTTCGGATACCTACTTCCTTAGTACGCCTGGTAATGCTTTGCATGACAATACTTAGTACACCCAGCAGTACAATCACCAGCGCTATAATCGTTGCCGCCTGTGAAGCTTTCTTCATTTGCATTTCAGTGGTGTAAAGCCTGGCAAGTGTATCGTCCATAAAAGTGTAATCGAACGGTGCATCCGGTAACAGTACAGACCATTTCTTTTGCAGCTCGGCAATGGTAGCAACTGTATTAGCGGGCTTTATTTTAAAAGATAAATAGCGGAAAAGGGTTGCATTTTGTACGTGGATAAAAAATAGGGGCCGGATGGTTTCCTGCATAGGGCCAAAATGAAAATCTTTAACAACGCCGTCTACAGTCAGGCTATTGGTGGCACCTTGTACCCTTAGTTTCTCACCAATGGCATCGGTTGTATTACGCCAGCCCAAAGCTTTGGCTGCTGATTCGTTTAGCACAATCCCTGCTGTATCCGGCAATCCCCTGCCTGCGTTAAAAAAAGTACCGGCTGCAAGTGGTATCGTATACGTTTCTGCAAACTTTTCATCGGTAAATAAAGAGGTTGCATTGATGCCCTGCGTAGAATCCCCGGAAGCTTTGTACAGGTTGTTGCTGATGCCGGCACTGGCCCCATCCGGTATTTCAAAGGAAAAACTAGTACTGGCAACCTGGGGCAGTGTAGCAAACTCATTCCGGATTGTTTCCATATGTTTTACCCCTTGTGGCGTCCAGTCACGGGGAACCCTTGCCGTAATAATTTGCTCCTTATTATAACCCAGGTTTGTATTAAAGAAAAAATTTATTTGCTTATTGATAATGAGCGCTGCTATAAAAACAACAATGGCGGTAATAAACTGTACGGCAATCAGCGAATGGCGAAAAGCAATTTTCTCTTTTACGGTTGCCAGTTTTCCCTTTAGTGATTCTGTGGATTTTTGTTTTGACAATACAAACGCAGGATATAAACCGGCTAATAATCCTACTAATAAAATAAGTGCTAACGGGATAAATAAACACGGGGCAGGGAAGGCTGTAAGCAACGGCAATTGTGTGCCGAGCATATCACTGAAGTACTGCCGGGCAAATACATAGATGGACAGTGCAATGATCACCGAAAAGGCAGCCATTAAAACAGATTCCGTAAGGAACTGGATAACAAGCTGGCTATTGGTGCTACCCATTAGTTTTCGTACACCAATTTCCCGTAACCTGGAAACGGAATTGCCGATAGAAATATTGATAAAATTAATAATAGCCATTATTAAAATAAACAGTGCAACAAATCCCAATGAGTAGATCATGCGGTAGGCTATCCCATTATTCGATTGCAGGTAATAATCTTTTACCGGTGTAAAATAAATCTGAAGATTCTTTTGCAGATCAGCCGGCACATTCCCTTTTAATAGCTGTGCCACCGGCTTTTGCAGGTCTGCAACAGTTGCCCCTTCTTTTAGCTGAACATAACTAATAATGAATGCATTTTGCCATGCTTCAAATCCTTTGTCACGGCCAAAAAATTTCAGGCTTGTTGCCGGCAGAAAAAACTCATTGCTGCCTTTATTGATGCCGTTACCCCAAAAGGTAATCGTATTACGCGGTGGATCTTTCATGACAGCCGTAACCTCAAAATCCTGCTTACTGCCTGAGAAAGATTGAATAGTTAGCGTTTGACCTACCACATCCGTTTTACCAAAGTATTTGATGGCTTTCGCTCCGGTTATCACTACGGAATTGGGCTTACTCAATGCCGTATTTGCATCGCCATATAGCAATGGAAAGCCAAATAGGATAAGCAGGCTGGCATCTCCTACTTGCAATCCTTCGCTAAAATGTTTATCGTCTTTTGATACAATGGAAGTAATACCATCATGGTGATAATAATCCTGTACAAGTGTTGGGTAATTTTCTTTTAACGCTCTCGCAAGTGGCGCCAGTGTTGCAAAATCAAGCCCCATGTTTGGGTCTTTCCATTTGCTTTGTACCAGGTAAATATGTTCATTATTCTTTACATCAGCATTTACCTGATAC
>CAXTDG010000768.1:0-2337 GCA_964242675.1 uncultured Chitinophagaceae bacterium | reverse complement strand
GGGTACGCAGGTATGGCCCACCGGTAGCAAATACACCAATCTGGTGAACCAGTACAATGCTCGTTTTGAAGCGATAGACGAAGTGCCACTAAACGATCGGGACATCGTTGGCCTGTACGTAAGTCTTGGTGGCGATGTAAGAATTTGTTCGTTGGAAATGCTACACCAATGGGGAGAGAAAAAAGGCTTTAGCCTGGCACAGGGGCAGTAAAGTAAAAAGGCAAAATTAAAAGTAAAAAGCGGCTACATCTTTCATGCAGCCGCTTTTCATTTCAATGAGATGCATATGCTCTATGATAAATAAATTGAGTCCTTTCAGCCAACCTTCTTTTTACTTTTTTGCCTTCTCATTCTCCATTCTATACTTCACTATTCTGGTGATTAAATCCAATGGCATCAGTTTATCCAAAGGAAACTGTACCGAGCCTTTTGCACCTTTGTATTTCGACAATTCTTCTTTAAACGCTTCTATCCCCTGCGGTGCCGGGTAAAAACCAATATGGTTTTTGAAAGCAGCAAAATGAACGAGATTCTTACCGTTTAGTTTGAAGGTGGGCATGGCGTAGCTAATGGCTTCGGTGGCCGCCGGGGCAGCTTTTTTTATAGCCTCTCTTACTTGTTGTAGTAGCGCTTGTGTTTCTTCTGGAAAAGTAGCTACGTACGCCTCTATATTTTTAAAATCAGTCTTTTCCATAAAAGCTTATTTATCTATCAACTTTAGCCATTCTTGTATTACAATTTGCAGAGATTTCTCCTTACTTTCTACTTCTCCAACCGTAGCAAATTTCGCTATCTTTCTTCCGTCCGGAAAATTACCTTCCAGCAAACCGGTAGTATCGTTTATGGTAGCACCTGTGGGAAATACCAGCAGTATAAAATCCTTTTTGTGAAGATTGAAAACAACAATATCCCGTTTGTATTCTTTCGGATCGGAAGGCTTCATTTCACCAGTGTAATAATAAGCCAGTGAGTTCCATTTTACCTGCTCTCCTATTGCTGTATCTGTTACCAGTATCGCATTTCGCAATGCTTCAACCACATCTTTTAAAGGATGTTGGAGTGCATTCATGTATGCCGCTACCGCATCCTCATTTGACAACTTTTTTGTTTTTGCCATAGCCCTTAAAATTTTATTTATGCAAGCCTATACATTTTACCTGGCAGGCTCTGCACAATCCCTTGTAGTTCCAGGTTTAATAGTGCGGCTGCTACTGTTCCAGCACTCAATTCACTCCGCATGTATAATTCATCAATAGGCAAATCTTTTTCATCCAGCAGGCTTACTACTATCTTCTCTTCAGTACTCATTTCTACAAACAGCTGACGCTGCACTTTCTTCTTTCTGTCGGGTTGCGGTAGCCAGCCCATACTTTCTAGTACATCGGCCCCACTGGTAATTAGCCCGGCTTTATTTTGCCTTATCAAATGGTTGCAACCCCGGCTTTTGGCATCGGTGGTTTTTCCCGGAAAAGCAAATACATCCCGGTTGTAATTGTTTGCCAGTTCGGCAGTAATAATACTGCCGCCTTTTAAATCACTTTCCACTACCACTGTAGCATCAGCCATACCCGCTACCACCCGGTTACGAGTAGGGAAATTATGCCGGTCGGGTTTGGTTCCGCTGGTAAATTCGGTAAGCAAGCCACCGCCATCAGCAGCCATTTGCTTCGCTAGCTTTGTATTTGCGGCAGGGTAAATCATATCGAGGCTATGCCCCAGTACACCTACCGTTGGCAAGCCATTCACCAAAGCTGCTTTGTGGGCTACCGTATCTATACCAAAAGCTAACCCACTCACCACCAGTACCTTTGCGGCCGATAGCTCTTCAACCAACTTTTCTGTTAGCGTCTTTCCATAGTCGGAAAGACTACGGGTGCCAATAATTGCCACAACATGTGTGGCATTTAAATCTGCTTCGCCCCGGTAGTACAGCATGGTAGGGCTATCGTAGCAATTGAGCAGCCGTTGCGGGTACGCTTTATCGGCAAGAAAGAGCGGCATTATTTTGTACCGTTCTATAAACTGTATTTCGGTTTCGGCCCGGCTAAAATCGTTAAAAGCTTTAATGGCCTTTGCCCGAACGGTGCCTATCCCTTCCACAGCCTCCAGGTTATGTAGCTTCGCTTTAAAAACGGCTTCCACCGTTTCAAACTGAGCCACCAATATTTTTGCCTGCACCGTACCAATGCCGGGCACCATGGTCAAGGCTATTTTATACAACAGTTCGTTGCCGGAATGCATAGGGTAAAAAAAGATTGTATTACCACGCAAATATCTGTTTTCGGCCCATTGCCACTACCATTTGTTTACAGAAAGCGAAACGCCACACCATAACGG
>CAXTDG010000767.1:0-2343 GCA_964242675.1 uncultured Chitinophagaceae bacterium | reverse complement strand
TTTGGGATAACAAAGGGCGGAGTTTGCTGATCAACTTTTTTGCCATGCTGACGCAGAAAGCATCTGATGGTAAAATTTTGAGTGGCTGCATTTTTCAAGTATCATTCTTTTCTATCATCAGATTCCTCGTTCCTCGGAATGACAAAGGGCTTAGTTTGCTGATTAATCTTTTTGTCATGCTGAGGAACAAAGCATCTGATGATAGATATATCAAATGCTTGCTCTTTTTGTTGTAGGTCAAAATTCAACTAGCAGATCCCTCGTTCCTCGGGATGACAAAAGGCGGCGTTTGCTGATTAAATTTCATCGTTTAAAAACTTCCATTCAGGATTAAAGCTATTAATTAAGGCTATCTTCTTTTCTCTGCGCCATCCTTTGATTTCTTTCTCTCTACCAATAGCATTTTGTATGTATTGGTAACGCTCATAAAAAATCAGGTACACACATTTATATTTCCCGGTAAAACCGGGGCGGGCACTAGTGGTATTTTGTTGATGTTCATATAACCGACCTTCCAGGTTGCTGGTAACGCCGGTATACAAAATTTGCTTGTGAAGATTAGTAAGAATATACACGTAATAGTTATGAGAAAGTCCGGGCATTTATCAGTAGCATTTACAATAGAACGGAAAATAGGGGTTTAATAAAATGCCGGCAGTTATTTTAAAGTATACGAGCATAAGTAAAGAGCTTCGTTGTCTTGCTGAGAAGCAGCTTGTTCCCTACTTTATTCGGAAAGCATCTGATAATCACAACCTGAAATTTTAAGAGCAGATCCCTCCTGCATCGGGATGACAAAGAGTTTAGTTTGCTGATCAACTTTTTTGTCATGCTGACGCAGGAAGCATCTGATGGTAAAAATTTTTTGAGTGGCTGCATTTTTCAAGTAGAATTCTATTCTATCATCATATCCCTTCCCGTTAAATGGGACAAGCTCTGCGTCGGGATGACAAAGCGCAGGGTATCTGGTTTTATGACCCTGTAGGCAAGAAAGAATTACGCAACTTTAGTGTTGTAGCGTTTTTATTTGCCGACCTTTTTCTGTACTGTCTCTAAATGGATTTCGGCGCTCTCATGTTGCGGAAGTAAGCATTCAAAACATATTCGAGAAAAATGCTTATCCCAATAAAGATGTTTATTTCTCTACACGGAAGTAATCAAAATCAGCATAACCATTGCTCTTCACCAAGCCGGGGTTAAGGCAAAAGATGCCAATCTTCGCACCAATCCAGGTACCCTTTTCGATTTTGTACACCTCACCAATGGGTTGATAATTTTTCCCATCTACACTATACTCGTATTTACAAGTGGCGTCCCCTTTTACCTGCACTTTCAGCCAGATATCTGAGCTGCTTACCGATACAGTTGTTAGTTCCTGTGGCAACTGATATTTTCGGTCAATCCGTTTGCCTTCGCTTAGTACCAGGTTATAGCCGGTTTTCTTTTTTTCAAGGTAAAGGCTGGTGTAATAATTACCCATTATTGTAATACCTACTCTGTCGCCTGGCATTAGGTGGCTGCTGCTCAACAGCGTAATTGCGGTAAAAGCAGGTGCTGTAAATTTTTGCAACAACAAATTGCCTGCGTAAAATAAACTACCTGCATCAGTAGGATTGGCTATAGCAGGTAACCGCATAAAACCTTTGTTTGCCGAAAGGCCATACCAGCTAAGGTTTGGCGCTGCCTGCCACTGCCATTGCAACCCTAGATGAGTGCTGGAAAATTCATCGGAGGTTTGCGGCACCATTACTGGAAAATTGTCGCCCACATTCGGCTTTTTATAAGTGGCAACCGGCTCACCCGTTCCATCGCCATCTGTATCATTGCCCACTACCGGCCAGTCCCCTTTCCATGCTACAGGTTGCAGGTGTACAGTACGGCCGTAAGCATCCTTATCCTGGAAATGCATGAACCACCAGTCGCCCTTAGGCGTTTGCACAAACCCACCCTGGTGTGGTCCATTGACAGCTGTTTTACCCTGTTTTAATACAATCTTGTCTTCATAAGGGCCATCAATATTTTTCGATCGAAAAACAGATTGCCAGCCTGTACCTACCCCACCGGCAGGCGCAGCAAAATAGTAGTACCCATCTCGCTTGTCCATAAACTTAAACCCTTCCAACACAGGCTGTTTCTCTGCGTTTTGGTAAATGATCTTCCCGTTATCCAACAGCTTTTTTCCATCGGCCGACATACGGTGCAACACGGCCGGGCCAGCACCTACTTTTCCGTGTAGTAAATAAGCTTTTCCATCATCGTCCCAAAACGGACAAGGGTCTTCCCAATTGCCTACTTGTTGCACTTGCTGCAAGTTCCACTTGCTTGCTGGGTTTGTAGTGGATG